>DASRLM010000628.1:0-3575 GCA_035648455.1 Puia sp.
ATAGCATACCGGTCGAAAAAGAAAAATAACCCGGTCCGGCTTTTCTTACGCATCAATGCAAATGGATACAGAAAAAGCAGGGAAGGGAGCCAGGTAATTCCGAGAAGTATCCTAAAGATTTTTATTTTCGTGATGTTGTGCATGTTTGTTGCTGTGGAATACCGGCCAGCCAATTGTCCGCAAATATATCATAACCTGTTATGTCCGATTCATTCAATTACGGTCAGGATACCCTTACACCGGGTAAAGCCGTTGCAATGGCCAGGGGATTACTCTCCGGATCCATCAATCCGGCGGCTGCAAAGAAAATCCGGAACAGCCTGGATCAGGTGGCTGAAATTGTTGCCCGAAATAAAACCGTTTACGGCATCAACACGGGTTTTGGTATTCTGGCGGATACCAGGATCTCGGAAGAAGACACCCTGATCCTGCAACATAAAATCCTGCAAAGTCACAGTGTGGGCGTGGGCAAGCCCATATCTACTTTTCTGGCCAAACTGATGATGGTCACCAAGGTCCATGCCCTGGCCAGGGGATATTCCGGTATTCATCCCTTAACGCTGAACCGCATCCTGTGGCATATAGAGACCAACATCATTCCGGTGGTTCCGGAGAAAGGTTCCGTCGGCGCCTCGGGCGATCTCGCCCCGCTAGCGCATCTTTTCCTTCCGCTGATCGGGCTGGGTGAGGTTTGGGTTGACGGCAAAATTTTTCCGGCTGCTGCGGTACTCGCGAAGAACGGGATGAAACCCCTGCAGCTCGGACCTAAAGAAGGCCTCGCGCTCATCAACGGAACCCAGTTCATGCTGGCCTATGCCATTGCCGGCGTGGAACGACTCCATTATTGCCTGGAAGCCGCTGACCTGATCGGCGCCATGAGCCTGGAAGCACTTACCGGTACTAAAGCGCCATTTGATAAACGGCTCCATGATCTGCGTCCGTTTAAAGGAAATCAACTGGTTGCCCAAAGGCTGCGCCTGCTGCTGGGGGGATCGGAGATCATGCAGAGCCATGTGGATTGTGGTCGGGTGCAGGATCCCTATTCCCTGCGATGTATGCCCCAGGTGCACGGCGCCAGCCGGAATGCCTGGCTGCATTTAAAAGAAGTCACGGATATTGAACTGAATTCCGTTACCGACAATCCCCTTATTTTTTCTGCCGGAGATACCATCAGCGGTGGCAATTTTCATGGTCAGCCCCTGGCCATTCCGCTGGACTATGCGGCCATTGCCGCTGCCGAGGCCGGCAATATTTCCGACAGAAGAAGTTACCTGCTGCTGGAAGGTAAATGGGGGCTTCCCCTGCTGCTGATGAAAGACGTGGGTCTCAATAGCGGATTCATGATTCCCCAATATACCACGGCCGCCCTGGTGACTGAAAACAAAACCCTGTGTTTTCCCGCAAGCGCAGACAGTATTCCCACTTCGCTGGGACAGGAGGATCATGTAAGCATGGGCAGCATCAGCGGCAGAAAACTCGAACAGATCCTGGAAAACCTGGAATATATTTTATCCATTGAACTGATGACGGCCTGCCAGGCCATCGAATTCCGCCGGCCGCTCCGCAGCAGTCGCGTACTGGAACATGCCCATAAATTCGTCAGACAACAAGTGAGTTTCGCAAAAGAAGACCGCATCTTTGCTGAAGATATTGCGAAAATAAAAATCATGATCAGCAATTTTGAGTTTGTAAATAGCGTAAGCCGCTTTGCAGAAAAAAACAATATAAATCTGAATAGCGGATTCGAAACTTTTTCTTTTTTATAAACCCCTAATCAATCGTGAACTTCCCCAATAACTCCGTCAACCGTCAACTGTCAACCGTCAACTTCCCATGTACGATCCCATAAAATACAAAACCCCCACCGGTCCGGCACGCCGCTGCAAAGGCTGGATCCAGGAAGCTGCCCTGCGCATGCTCCTGAACAACCTGGACCCTGAAGTGGCCGAACGCCCGGAAGAGCTGATCGTATACGGCGGCCGGGGCAAAGCAGCCCGGAATTTTCAGGCGCTGGATGATATCCTGGCCTTGTTGCAGGATCTGGAAAATGACGAAACCTTACTGATACAAAGCGGGAAACCCGTAGCCCGCATGAAAACGCATCCGGATGCACCGCGTGTGCTGATCTCCAATTCCCAACTCGTTCCGAAATGGGCCACCTGGGAGCACTTCGACCTGCTGGAAAAAAAAGGATTGATGATGTATGGACAAATGACAGCCGGTTCCTGGATATACATCGGTTCCCAGGGTATTGTACAGGGAACTTATGAAACCTATGCATCCCTGGCTGCCAAACATTATCAGGGTTCATTGAAAGGGAAATTAAATGTAACCGCCGGACTGGGAGGCATGGGCGGCGCCCAACCGCTGGCCATTACCATGAATGAAGGCGTGGCCCTTATTGCCGAGGTGGAATACTGGCGCATTCAAAAAAGGCTGGAAACAAAATACCTGGATTACGGAAGCCGGAACCTGGACGAAGCCATCGATCTGGCAGTCAGTGCCAAAGCAGAGGGCCGGGCCGTTTCCATCGGAGTCTGTTGCAACGCGATTGACCTGCTGGCAAGATTGCTGGAAAGAAAGATAATTCCCGATACGCTGACCGACCAAACGTCCGCCCATGACCCGCTGATCGGTTACTGGCCCCACCAGATTACCCTGGAAGAGGCCAAAAAGCTCAGGAGGGATAGTCCGGATCAATATCTGGAACTGGCCTATGATTCCATAAAATTGCACGTGGAGCTGATGCTTCAGTTGCAACAGCAGGGCGCAATCACCTTCGACTATGGCAATAATATCCGGGCCCGGGCATTGGAACGGGGTTTACAAAACGCATTTGATTTTCCCGGCTTTGTACCCGCTTACATCCGGCCGCTTTTCTGCGAAGGGAAGGGCCCTTTCCGCTGGGTCGCACTGAGCGGGGATCCGGCTGATATTGCCGTTACCGACGAAGTGATTGCCGGCATGTTTCCGCAAAATAATTCCCTCCAGCGCTGGTTGAAACTCGCCAGGGAAAAAATTGCCTTTCAGGGCCTGCCTGCCCGAATCTGCTGGCTTGGCCAGGGAGAAAGAGAAAAAGCGGGACTGGCATTCAATGAACTGGTCAGAATAAAAAAACTGAAAGCACCCATCGTGATCGGCCGGGACCACCTCGATACCGGTTCCGTGGCCAGCCCCAACCGGGAAACGGAATCCATGGCGGACGGCAGCGATGCCGTGGCCGACTGGCCCATCCTCAACGCGCTCGTAAATACCGCAGGCGGCGCCAGTTGGGTCAGTCTGCATCAGGGGGGCGGGGTTGGCATGGGATACAGCATTCATGCCGGTATGGTGATCGTTGCCGATGGAACCGATGAGGCAGCTGCGCGACTCAGCAGGGTACTCCGGAATGATCCGGGGCTGGGTGTTATCCGTCATGCTGATGCCGGTTATGAACTGGCACAACAAACAAAGCATAAATTCAATCTTTGATCATACTCCATGGCCAGCCGGATTCTCACCCATATCAAACAGCTCATCGGCACTCGCGAAATTTCAAAACCTCTTTTCGGAATTGAACTCGCGGGGCTCCCCGT
>DASRLM010000629.1:0-4531 GCA_035648455.1 Puia sp.
AAATATGGCGCAAGATCAGATAAACCATACGGAATTGCTGGTGATTGGCGGCTCTTCCGGTTCGCTCGAGGTGATCCTCGCCATTTTGAAAGCATTACCGGCCAGTTTTCACATTCCGATCATCCTGGTGATCCATCGTGCCAGTTCTTCTGAATCCCTGCTGGATGAGGTGCTTTCCCTGAAATCAAACCTGCCGGTTTTAGAAGTGGAAGAAAAGGAGACAATCCGTCCCTTTATGGTTTATGTGGCGCCGGCGGATTTTCACCTGCTCATTGAAAAAGATAAAACATTCTCACTGGATTATTCCGAAAAGATCAATTACAGCAGACCAAGCATCAATGTAACCTTTCTGTCTGCCGCGGCCCGTTATGGCTCCGGTCTGATGGGTATATTGCTTTCGGGGGCAAATGACGACGGAACGGACGGAATGAAAGCGATCAGGGATTACGGGGGATATTGCATTATCCAGGATCCCGCCGATGCCATCGTGGATTATATGCCCAGGCATGCATTAAAGCATATGGATGCGGATGCCGTTTTATCCGGTCCGGAAATCATTCAGCTCCTGCTTTCCCTGTCTGCTCACTGAAGACGCCCCGCCCGGATGGCCTTGGAAACGATGCTTTCCAGTTCGTCTATTTCAAAGGGTTTCTGAAGAAAAAATTCTGCGCCGGCCTCCGCCGCCAGCTCCTGCACCTTATTGTTGGCGCTGAAAAATATAACGGGTATTTTTTTGAGATCGTTGTGCTGTTTGATCAACTGGGTTGCCTTTACACCGCCGGTATCCGGTATCCAGTTATCCATCAGGATAATATCAGGAGCAAATAATTCCACATCCTGTATGATTTCATTGCATCTGTTATAGCTTCCTACTTCGTAATCTTTGGATTTTAACACAATGGAACAAACTTCCAGGAGATCTGTATCGTCATCAAAAATCATGATTTTGCCGTGCATAGGGTATATTTAGCGGGGACCGTGAAAGGCCTCAAAAATAGTACAATTCAATCAGCTTGCGATGGCACGGGAATTTAACTGATCTGCAAAAATATCTGTTGAATAATCAAAAAGTGGGTGCATTTTATCACCCTGACCTTACCCGGTTCGTCTGTTGGGCTCCTTTAAAAAGCAAACTGGAACTGATCATTGAGTCTCCTGGTCAGCAGGTGATTCCGATGGAAAAAAATGACCACGGATATTGGGAAGCCGGGCTGAAAGTGGCGCCGGAAACCCGGTACCGGTTCCGTCCGGATGATTCCGGTTCTTTCCCGGATCCGGCTTCTTTGAGCCAGCCGGATGGGGTACATGGACCCAGCGCCGTCTTCAACAGGGATCTGTTTATCTGGAAGGATGCCGGCTGGAAGGGAATCTCCCTGGCAGATCTGATTATTTGCGAAATCCATACCGGCACTTTTACCGACAAGCATAATTTTGGAGGCATTCGCGGCAGGCTCGATTACCTCGTCAATACAGGATTTAATACCATCGAATTGATGCCGGTTGCCCAGTTCCCCGGTATAAGAAACTGGGGATACGATGCCGTATTTCCCTATGCGGTCCAGTCCAGCTATGGCGGAGCGGATGAATTGAAAAATCTGGTGAACGAGGCGCACAATAAAGGGCTTGCCGTGATCCTGGATGTTGTTTATAATCACCTGGGCCCGGACGGAAACTATCTGGCATCTTTCGCCCCCTATTTTACGGATAAGTACAAGACCTTTTGGGGTGAATCCATCAATTTTGACGATCCCTACAGCGACGGCGTAAAAAATTATTTTATCCGGAATGCCGAAATGTGGCTGGAAGAATTCCACATCGACGGTCTGCGGCTGGATGCGGTTCATTCCTTTAAGGATTACGGCGCGCATCATTTTGTAAAGCAATTGAAAGAGCACGCCATGGCAGTGGAAAAAAGAACGGGTTGCCGGAAATTGCTGATCGGTGAAATAGACCTGAACGATACCCGGTATATCCAGGATCAGGACAAAGGCGGATATGGTTTGGACGGACAATGGAACGACGAGTTTCATCATGCGCTGCATTCCCTGCTTACCGGGGAAAAATCGGGTTATTACGAAGATTTCGGAGAAACGGACCATCTCGTTAAAGCATTCAACAATACCTTTGTATACGACGGAAATTATTCCATGCACCGGAAAAGAACATTCGGATCCGATGCACGTCTTTTCCCATTCGACCGGTTTGTGGTATTTGATCAGAATCATGATCAGACCGGCAACCGGCTCAACGGTGACCGGCTCAGCACGATGATACCCTTTGAGGCCCTCAAACTGGCAGCGGCCACCGTCCTTCTGTCGCCCTGCGTTCCGCTGCTGTTCATGGGCGAAGAATACGGTGAAAAAAATCCCTTTCTTTATTTTGTGGATCACACCCGCGACGACCTTCCGGAATCTGTACGTAAAGGAAGAAAACAGGAGTTTGCCAATTTTAAGTATGCATCAGATTTTCCCGATCCCGCATCGGAAGACAGCTTTCTTCAGTCGGTTTTATCCTGGAACTATGCTGATCGCGAACCGGATGCCCTGCTTCGCTGGTATCAGTACCTGATGAACTTCCGCAAATCCCGCAGGGCCATGCAGGGAAGGCAAAGAACTGATGTAAAAGCCATCGCCCCGGCTGATAAACTGATTTTGCTGGATAGAAAATTTGAAGAGGACCATCTGGTCATCGTCCTGAACTATGCAACCCATACCCAATACGTAACACCTGTTTTCGGAAAACAACTGAATAAAATCCAGGATTCCGGTAAAACCGAATGGGCCGGTCCCGGAGCGGTATGCAAACAGATCTGGGAGCCGGGTGAAAAACTGGAAGTGCCGGGAAACACCGTTTGTATCTATGAATTCAACGACAATTAAATTCTATTCACCATCCACCATATACCATCAACGGAATTTGGTTATCAACAACATCCTGTGGCCATTTCAGGCCAAATTTCCTATTTTCGCGCAGCGAAATCAAACACATTTCACAACCCCGGACCTTAAAAAAAATAAACCCATGCGAAAAGGGATTTTTATAATGTTGCTGACTGTACTGGCTGCCGCTTCCGGGTTCTCCCAAAGTAAATACAAGAGCGCCTTTGGGGCCAGAATCGGAACCGGCTACTCGGATCTGATCGCGGCTTCCCTGAAAGCCTTTCTTGGAGAATCCCCCGGAGCCATAGAAGTAAACCTGGGATTCAGACCTGATTATGGTTATACGGGTGTGTTTAACGTATCCCTTTCGGCGGCTTACCAATATCATTTTGACATCGAACAGGTGGAAGGCCTGAAATGGTTTATAGGCGGCGGCCTGACCGGTTACTACAGCATCTCCGGCCACAACGAATATGAGGGTTTTGGTCTTGGCCTGTTTCCAACAGGGGGCGTTGACTATAAATTCCCGGCTATTCCGTTGAATGTTTCGGTCGATCTGAGGCCCACCATACGAATTGCGGCACCACGCAATTATGATTACAGTAATTTTTATGTTGGCAATTTTGGTGTATCCGCCAGGTACACATTCCGATAAGCTAAGCGATCCCGGCGGTCATTCATGAGTAATGCTGAAAAACTGGAGTTTCTGTTTGATACGCTGAAAATTTGCGTACTGGTGCCTACCTATAACAATGCTTCAACTCTCGGCACGGTTCTGAAACACATTGCGAGCTATACCCGGAATATCCTCGTAGTGAATGATGGTTCCACGGATCAGACAGCTGAAATACTGAAGGGGTTCCCCGAAGTATATGTGGTTGATTATTCACCCAACCGCGGAAAAGGATACGCGATCCGTCAGGGTTTTAAGAAAGCGGTGGAACTGGGATTTGACTATGTGATCAGCATTGATTCCGATGGACAGCACGATGCAAAGGACCTCCCGTTTTTTCTGCTGGCGTTACAATCCCATCCGGGCTCACTGATCATCGGCGCCCGGAATATGGATCAGTCCTCTGTTCCTTCGAAAAGCAGTTTTGGTAATAGCTTTTCGAATTTCTGGTATATGGTGGAAACCGCCATAAGGCTTCCCGATACCCAGTCCGGGTACCGGCTCTACCCGGTATGCCAGTTAAAGAACATGCATTTTTTCACCCGTAAATTTGAATTTGAAATCGAAGTGATCGTGCGGGCTGCGTGGAAAGGGATCCCGGTAATATCTGTTCCGGTGTCTGTTTATTATCCGCCACCGGGAGAGCGCATATCTCATTTCAGACCTTTCCGGGATTTTACCCGCATCAGCATCCTCAATACTGTTCTGGTGCTGATCACTTTTTTATATATCAAACCCCGCGATCTTTTCAGGAAACTGGCTGGACAAAAGGAATGGCGAAAAGCGATTATCCGGGAGATATTACATCCCCACCAGAGCGATGCACGCAAATCGGTATCTGCCGGATTCGGCGTGTTCATGGGTATCATACCCATTTGGGGATTTCAACTGATTGTGGCTATTTTTCTGGCCCTTGTGCTGAAACTAAATAAGGTGTTGGTGATCCTTTTTGCCAACATCAGCTTTCCGCCTTTTATAC
>DASRLM010000630.1:0-4174 GCA_035648455.1 Puia sp.
AATTTATTATCAGCACGATAGAATTATTAGCCACACTTAAACAATATCCTGAAATGTGCCGCCCTTCACGAAAAAGGAAAAACGTCAGGATCGGAATCCTTAATAAACATACTCAGCTTGTATATCATTACTTTCCAAAGAAAAAGCAGATAGAAGTACTATTATTCTGGAATCCAAAACAAAGCCCGGCAAAGTTTAAATATTAATTTTGCCAGGCCAATTGATTTCATTTATATCAACAGGGTTGATCAGGAACCACAACTAATGCACCCCTCTTCCATGGTACAAGATGCTCCGTTCAGTTCCGTATTTTCTTCTACGGCCAATACGGGAACCACCGGCTCCATGGCCACACTGCCCTGCTTTTCCACGGTGAACTGAACGGCGCGGCTGGCTGCCTGCGTGCGCAGATAATACATGCCGGTTTTAAGGCCCTTTTTCCAGGCATAAAAATGCATGGAGGTAAGCTTGCCGGAAGTGGGATGATCAACAAATAAATTCAGGGATTGCGACTGACAAATATAAGCGCCGCGGTCGGCGGCCATGTCGATCAGGTTTCTTTGTTTGATCTCCCAAACCGTTTTGTACAGCTCCCTGATATTTTCCGGGATCTCTTCCAGGTGCTGAATGGACCCGTTGGCGGTAATGATCTTATTCTTCATGGCCGGATTCCAGAGTCCCAGCTGAATAAGGTCCTTCAGCAAATGCTTATTGACGATCACAAACTCACCGCTCAGCACCCGGCGCGTATAGATGTTGCTGGTATAGGGTTCGAAACATTCGTTGTTGCCCAGGATCTGCGAAGTGGATGCCGTGGGCATCGGCGCCACCAGTAAAGAATTGCGGACACCATGCTGCATTACTTCTTTGCGAAGTGTATCCCAGTCCCATCGGTTACCCGGACTCACGTTCCAGAGATCAAATTGAAACTTTCCTTCGGATAAGGGAGAACCGGCAAACGTTTCATAAGGACCCTGTTCCATTGCGAGGTCCTTACTGGCGGTCATTGCCGCAAAATAAATGGTCTCAAAAATATTCTTGTTCAGCAGTTTGGCCAGATCGCTTTCAAAGGGAAGCCGCAACCGGATGAACACATCCGCGAGGCCCTGTATGCCAATGCCGATGGGCCGGTGCCGCAGGTTGGATCGCCTGGCTTCTTCAATGGGATAATAATTCTGGTCTATGATCTTATTCAGGTTTTTGGCAACCTGGTAAGTGACCTCATATAATTTCTGATGATCAAAATGACCATTGATCACAAACCGCGGGAGGGCCATGGAGGCAAGATTGCATACCGCCACTTCATTGGCATCGGTATATTCCATGATCTCCGTGCACAGGTTGCTACTCTTGATGGTGCCCAGGTTTTGCTGATTACTTTTCCTGTTTGCTGCATCCTTATACAAAAGGTATGGCGTGCCGGTTTCTATCTGTGCATCGAGAATGGCAAACCAGAGCTCCTGCGCATTTACCGTTCGGCGGGCGCGGCCTTCGCTTTCATACCTGGTATAGAGATCCTCAAAGGCTTCTCCGAAACATTCATGCAGGCCCGGCGCTTCATTAGGACAGAACAGACTCCATTTCCCATTGGCCTCCACCCTTTTCATGAAAAGATCCGGGATCCACAAAGCATAAAAAAGATCGCGTGCGCGCAATTCTTCCTTGCCATGATTTTTGCGCAGGTCGAGGAATTCAAAAACATCCGCATGCCAGGGTTCGAGGTAAATGGCAAAAGCACCCTTCCGTTTTCCGCCGCCCTGGTCCACATAGCGCGCTGTGTCGTTGAATACTTTCAGCATCGGGATGATGCCGTTGCTGGTGCCGTTGGTTCCCCCGATATAACTGCCCGTTGCGCGGATGTTGTGGATCGCAAGCCCGATACCGCCGGCGCTCTGGGAGATCTTAGCGGTTTGTTTCAGGGTATCGTAAATACCATCGATGCTGTCTTCTTTCATGGTAAGCAAAAAGCAGGACGACATTTGCGGTTTGGGCGTGCCGGAATTGAAAAGCGTCGGCGTGGCATGCGTGAACCAGCGTTCACTCATGAGGTGATAGGTTTTGATCACACTGTCCATGTCTTCCTTATGAATGCCGATGGCTACCCGCAGGTACATCTGCTGCGGACGTTCCGCCACTTTTCCGTCGATACGCAGCAAATAGGATTTTTCCAAAGTTTTGAAACCGAAATAATCGAATCCGAAATCGCGATCGTAGATCACTGTACTGTCCAGCAGTTCCTCCTGGTCATCAATGATCCGCATCACATCATCTGCGATCAGCGGCAATTTTTTCCCTGTGACCGAATCCCTGTACTGATGCAGCTTCCGCATGGCAGCAGAAAAAGACTTGGTGGTATTCTTGTGCAGGTTACTCACTGCAATGCGCGAAGCCAGGATCGCATAATCAGGATGCGTGGTGGTGAGCGAAGCGGCAGTTTCTGCGGCAAGGTTGTCCAATTCGGTTGTCGGCACGCCTTCGTAAATACCTTCAATGGTTTTCTTGGCCACTTCGTGCACGTCGACCAGCGGACTGAGGCTATAAGAAAGTTTTTCGATACGTGCCGTTACCTTATCAAACTTGACGGGTTCTTTTTTCCCGTTTCTTTTTATAACAAACATGATTTTGTCATTTATATCGTGAATTAAAAATCTTCTTCGAGGGAAAAGGAAACGTCTTCTCCTGAACTGAGCACACCGCTTTTCTGGTAATCGCCGACACGTTTTTCAAAGAAATTCGTTTTTCCCTGGAGAGAGATCATCTCCATAAAATCAAAGGGGTTGACGGCTTTAAATATTTTTGCATATCCCAGCTCTGCCAGCCAGCGGTCGGCCACAAACTCGATGTATTGTTTCATGAGATCAGCGTTCATGCCGATGAGCCGCACAGGCAGCGCTTCGCTGATGAATTCCTTCTCAATGCTTACCGCTTCCGCGATAATGGCAACCACCGCTTCTTCTGACAGCTTCTGATTCAGCATGCTGTACAGCAGGCAGGCGAATTCGCAGTGCAGACCCTCATCGCGACTGATGAGTTCATTGCTGAAAGTGAGGCCTGGCATGAGTCCCCTTTTTTTCAGCCAAAATAAAGAACAGAAACTGCCGCTGAAAAAAATGCCTTCCACCGCGGCAAATGCCACCAGCCTTTCGGCAAAAGAACCATGCTGTATCCAGCGAAGCGCCCATTCCGCTTTCTTTTTCACTGCGGGCACCGTTTCGATGGCATGGAACAGGCGATCCTTTTCTTTCGGATCGCGAACGTAACTATCAATAAGTAAAGCGTAGGTTTCCGAATGAATATTTTCCATCATGATCTGGAAACCATAAAAACAGCGGGCCTCGGGAAGCTGTACCTCGCTCATGAAATTGACCGCGAGGTTTTCATTCACGATGCCATCGCTGGCGGCAAAAAAAGCGAGGATATGGGAAATAAAATGCCGCTCGCCGTCGTTCAGCGCCTGCCAGTCTTTCTGATCACTGCTGAGGTCAATCTCTTCTGCCGTCCAGAAACTGGCTTCGTGCTTTTTGTACATCTCCCAGATGCGGGGGTAGTTGATGGGCAGGATCACAAAGCGGTCCTTGTTTTCTTTCAGTAATAATTCGGATTCGTCCTGCATAAACGTAGATTTAAAAAGTAAACAATGCGGAACGACAAGAGATAAAAATTCCGGTGAGAACCTGGGGAAGATCATCTTTGCCGATACCTTTTCCGGGAAGGTCTCGAACAATAAAAGTGATCGGCAGGTCTCCTGGCTCGTAACGGCTGATCTTCCTTCTCATCCGCCTGCGGGCGGACAATGGATTAAATGGATCAGTCTGGCGGTTACTTACAGTTGCCCGACAGCCCGTGAATTACACACGGTTCCCTATTAAGCAGGCCGGTTGATGAAGTATAAACCGGCCGCACCGAAAACAAATTATCTGCAAGAGCGATTACGAATATAGACAGGAAGGAAATAAGAGATCAAATGACTTACGCACAGATTGTGGAGAAATGGGTGAGAAGCAGGCAGCGCGTGGGGAAATGTTGACGGTTGACGGTTGATGGTTGACCGATCTCAGGTGCGAATCCGAAATTGAAGTCCGTCAACCATCAACCGTCAACCATCAACATTTGCCCGCGCGCTGCCTGCACCGCACACATTTCTCCACAATCTGTGCGTAAGTCATTTGATCTC
>DASRLM010000631.1:0-3641 GCA_035648455.1 Puia sp.
CAGATGGGGCCTGTAACGGCATCTACGGTGGCAGACGCCCTGATACTCATATCTGCTGCATTAAAGAATCTTGCCGGCCAACCCGTGCTGATGGATTTGCCGGATGATAAGGAGGAAATATCTGACTGGTTGATTTCCATAGGATTTATTCAACAGCGCCATTTTATCAGGATGTACAAAAGCGAAAATCCGTTTCCGGGAACTGTTGACAAACAATTTTTAATAGCGGGTCCCGAGTTTGGATAGCAAATGGCAATTACGACAAAATAGGGTAATAAGTGATCCGCCTTAGGGTATGAAACGGAGCTCAACCCATTTTAAATTTGAGTGGGTTCATTCGTCATTCCCTTTTGTTGTAACCAAAATAGTTAAGTTATGAGAAAGCCACTCCTGCTCCTCACCCTGCTCATGGCGGGGGCCTCTCTTGTATTTTCCCAGCAGCACATGGTAAATGGTTATATCTCCGGCCAGGATGGGAACCCGGTTCCTTCCGCCACGGTCCGCAGTAACCTGGGAAATGTCTCGGTACAGACTGATGAGAACGGGCGCTTTAAAATTTCGGTTCCGGGAAATGCAGTGCTTTCCATTACGTCTGTCGGATACTTTCCGCAGGACGTGGAGGTTAAAAATCAGACCATGATCACGGTGATCCTGACCGCAAATCCAAAGGCGCTGAATGAAGTGGTGGTCACCGCCCTGGGCATTGTACGTCAGGAAAAAGCACTGGGGTATTCAACAACCCTGGTAAAAGGAAGGGAACTGGTTCAGTCAAGACCGATCAATGTGGCCAATGGATTGACAGGGAAAGTTTCCGGCCTGGAAATCAGTACGGTGAACAATGGAATATTTGCCCCTACGCGGATTACCCTGCGCGGCAACCGTTCCTTAACGGGAAATAACCTGGCCCTGATCATTGTGGATGGCGCCATTTATTACAATGATATCAGCAACCTGAATCCGGACGATATCGAATCAATCAACGTATTAAAAGGATCAAGTGCCGCGGCCATTTACGGATCAGACGCCTCTAACGGCGTATTGGCCATCACCACTAAAAAAGGCGCTTCCGGAAAACCCGTGATTAACTTTTCTTCTACCGTGCAACTCGAAACAGTTTCCTATATGCCGGACATGCAGAATCAGTTTGGCAGTAATGGGGGCGAAAGCTTTCCTCAGGATTTCAATGATCTCCGCTATTATATCCCGGACGAAAACCAGGAATTCGGACCGCAATATAATGGCAAGCTGGTTCCCCTGGGAAGGCCGATAGGAGATGGAAGTTTGTTGATGGTGCGCTATTCGCCCATAAAAAACGAAAAGCGGGATTTCTTTGATCACGCCATTACCACGCAAAATAATATTTCTTTCAGCGCCGGAGATGAAAAGAGTCGTTTTTTCCTGAGCGCACAGGATGTGCACAGCAATGGGGTAATGCCGAAAGATTTTGGAAACAGAGATGTTTTCAGAGCCGGAGGATCAAGGACCTTCGGTGCCTTTTCCGCTAATTTTTCCGTCAGCTATACGAATAAATATACCAATACCACCAACACCGGGAATGTGTATAATAATCTGCTGAATGTTCCCCAGCACGTGCCATTGACCAGTTTGAAGGACTGGCAGCACAATAAGTTCGCAGATCCCAGCGGATATTTCAGTGACTGGTCTGATAATCCTTATTTCATCATTGACAATCAGCGATACAAAACAACCTTAAACGATCTGGCTGCAAATGTTCAGTTAAGTCTCAAACCATTGCCATGGCTGAATCTGAGTTACCGCGTATCCATCAATAATTCAAGTTCACGGTTCGATAATACGGGAGGCGTGGCACACTATAACACCCATGCGCAGACCAGCGACACGGTGATTTATTCCAATTCAGCCGGAACGGGTCTGGATACTGCACTGGAATATATTAAACCGCAGGCTTCGGGCCCCAGTACCACACAGGCCACTTACAATACATCCACCTATTCCAATTTTCTGTTTACCTCTGATTTTCTGGCAACAGCTACAAAAGATATCGGGAAGAATTTTAATGTTACGGTTACATTGGGTGCATCCTACATCAACAATCAGATTAATTATCTGGCCGTGAATGCAGGGCCCTTGTTCCTGCCTGTTTATAACATCAGTTCCCTCACGGGCATTCCCGGTTTGGCACAATACAACAACCAGGCTAAAAAGCTCGGTTATTTTGGAGATGCAGTGATCGGTTATAAGAATTTGGCTTTTTTACACGGCTCCTACAGAACGGATATCGATTCCAGGCTATCCCGGAACAACCGCTATATCCCCTATTATGATATAGACGGATCCGTTGTGCTGAGTGATGTATTCCCTTCCATAGCCAGTGGCCGGGTGCTGAATTATTTAAAAATAAGGGCCGCCCATTCTTTAACGGGCAATGCATCTGCGCTGGGCAATGGTTCCACCAATATGGCTGATGGCGCCTACGCAACCGATCCGACACTCCGGGCTGCTCCGGGTTTTCCATTCAGCGGACTGGGTGGCTTTCTGTTGAGTACCAATATTGCCAATCCAAATATTAAACCCGAAGTGATTACCGAGAATGAGCTGGGCGTTGAAATGACTTTTTTTGAAAACAGGATCTCGCTGGTTGCAGACGTGTATCAACAGAAATTAAAAGACGGGATCGTATATACAAATACGGCGAGTTCTTCCGGGTTTACTTCTTCCCTGATCAATGCGGCGAGCACGGAAACCAAAGGACTGGAAATGGAACTAAAGGCAACCCTCATTAAATCCGGATCGGTGACCTGGAATGCCGGGATAAATTATACCCATATTCAAAGCAGGGTTCTTTCCATAAACGGAGATCTTCAATCCATCAACATAGGTGGAAATTCATATGCCGAAGTCAATCATCCTTATCCCGTAATTGAAACCGGCGACTGGCTCAGGGATCCACAGGGACACGTAATCGTTGACCCGGTTACCGGTAACCCGACAGCAGACCCCAATCTGAAGATCCAGGGAAATGCCAATCCGACGGATCTCCTGGGTTTAACCAGCAGCGTGAGCTGGAACCATTTCACCCTGAGTGCTACAGCAGATTACCGGGGTGGTTACAAAGTGTATAATGCATTGGGTCAAACGATGGATTTTACAGGGATCAGCATCACTTCTGCATCAACAGGCCGCCAGCGTTTTGTTTTCCCGAATTCCGTGATTGATGAAGGTGGGGGCAAATATGTTCAGAATACCAACGTCACTACTGACGATGCCGGATACAATTTTTGGGGCGGATCCTATCTGAACGTCGGTTCGAATTATATCACCAGCGGAGCAGTATGGAAACTGAGGGAAGTGGTGCTTAGGTATGATTTTCCCAAAAAATGGATTTCCGGCCTGAAGATCATTCAGGATGCGAGTTTTTCGCTGTCCGGAAGAAATCTGCTGATGCTGAGACCAAAGACAAATCTCTGGACCGACCCGGAATTTAATGAGGATACCAGCAATGCGGTCGGGAGAAATTCGGTCAATCAGGGACCGCCCACCAGGATTTTCGGCGCAACACTGGCTGTACGTTTTTAATGAATGCTGAACTTCAAAACTTACCATCATGTGTAAAAAAATAAATACATTCTGGATAGCCATCCTCACCATCACGATATTAT
>DASRLM010000632.1:0-4753 GCA_035648455.1 Puia sp.
GCCCAGGGATATTTTTCTATTTCATCCGGGATCACCGACTCAATCTCAATGCGTTTGTTTATTAACGCTTTTACAGTTACCGGCGGATGATTGATTTTGGAAAGCAGGGAAGACAACAACACGTCCTGCGCCTGCTCCAGATTTCCGATGGTTGCAGAAATGCCCCAAACGGAAAGAGGAAAAGTTTCCGTTGCCGGATTTTTATTGCCGTGCTTTTCGCCGCTTTGCTTTTCCAACATGTTTTCAGGTAATTCGTGGCCGGTGTCCGGGAGGGGCTGATGGTAAGCTTCTATGAGATTCACGATGCGGGAAACCGCCAGCTCCACCTGCACACCTCTTTTGGATCCCAGCAATTCGTGCCATTCGTCCACGGCCAGGATTTTCAGCTTTTTAAAAATTTCCGGATAATTTTTTTGGGCAAGTAACAGGTGTAGGCTCTCCGGCGTGATGATGAGCACCTCGGGCATTTGCCTCTTCTGTTTTTCCCTTTCGCTGATTTCCGTATCCCCATTGCGTATACCCACTTTCCATTTCATGCCCAACTCCTCCACCACTTCCGTCATGGCTCTTCCGATATCTTTGGCAAGGGCCCGGAGCGGAGTGATCCACAACAAACGCAAACGATTTCCCGACCGTGTTCTGTAGTCCTCCGGATATTCATTGATGAAATCAATCACCGCTCCCAGGAAAACGGCAAATGTTTTCCCGCATCCGGTAGGTGCATTCACCAGCCCGGAATGACCGTCTATGATGTGCTGCCAGGTTTCCTCCTGGAAGGCAAAAGGTTCTATACCTTTCGATTCCAGCCAGGCAAGTATCACCTGGTAACCCTTGGTTTGTTGTAATGACATGAATGGGATCTTCCGGAATGTTTAAACCATCTGCGGACTATAATGTTTTCAGATATTCAATGATGGCCTTTCTTTCGTGGGTGCTGAGCCTGTCCCCAAAGTCATGCCCGTAATTTCCATAACCCGGAAGGGTGGTATTGTAAACGGTGGTTCCTTCAGGTGCTGCGCGCGCTGTGTATTTCCAGCCGGGGTTATCATAATTATACTGCGGTTTATCGAAATCGCGTGACCAGTATCTGGGTCTTTCCTTGCTGTTCAGCAGGGTCTCCAGGTCCGGAACCGATCCGTTGTGGAGATAAGGCGCCGTAATCCACACCCCGTCCAATGGCGGCGCGATGTATCCGCTGAATGGTTCCAGCCTCGCCGGATGGTCACCCTGGGCAAACCAGGAACTGTTAAACCAGGCAACAAACTGGGGACTCTGGTAATTGCTTTTGTATAAAAGGGAGTCGGTGCCAATCACTGATTCGGGAATCAGCAGGTTGGGATATTGTTCACCACCGCCATAGCTGCCATGACATTTTGAACAGTTCTGAACAAACAGCATGCCGCCTTCTTTGACCAGGGACTTGTTCAGCGGTTTCGGATAAGGGGGCGGACGGAGGGACTGGATATAGGCCAGCACATCATTAAAATGGCTGTCCACCTCCCGCGATTCCGAGGTATCATTCACCGTAAATAAATTCGATGCCATTAAAAATCTTCCGAAATCGCCACGACCAAATCCGTTGTAGAACATGGCATTCTTTTTCCACAGCAGCCACCAGGCCGGCACATCCGTAGGAATCACTTCATCCGGGACCTCCAGTAAAGCGGAATCGCTCCAGCGGAAAGTTTGGGGATCCCGGTGACTGACCAGCAGGGCCGCAAGCCGGTCGGCTATATTCACGCCCCGGACCTGAGTATTTAATTTGGCGCCCACCGCTTTCACCACCCTCAGGAAAGGCTCTGCCGCTTCATATTTACGCGGATCCACAGCCTTTAATAATTTTTCCGCTGCAGCTGCATTTTTAGGATCCAGCTTCCGGCTTTGCGTGAAATCAACCGTACTGTTTCCCAAACCCATGATTAGCTTTCCATCAAAAACCTGCGCATGGCATTGAAGGCAATTCGGAGCCACCACCATTTCTCCGTTGGTTGCTTTAACTGCCGTATAATCATAAGGGATTTCTTTGTTCTCTGCTTCGCGGTTCAGATAATTCGCTGAACCCTTGCCAAACATCATCCGGAAATAGGACAAAGGAATTCCACTCTTCAGATAATCGCCTGTAGTTAAATAAGTAAACCCCGTTTCCGCATCACCCGTCCTTTGTTTGCTCGGGGGAATGGGAACCGGTTCATCGCCCCCCTTCCTGGGCATAATTGAACTAAAAGCCAGACCTGCCGCCGCAAATCCCAAAATCACCAAAGATTTCTTCATAAAGAATATTCAGAAAAAAAATAACCGGACATTAAAATTAGCCCCGATAAATGGAGCCACCAAGAATGGTGAATGGTATATGGTTTTCATGTAAGGAAAGTTGCTGTTTAATATACTGCAACAACATTGCCATTGACTTTCTTGATGTGGTAAAGCTTTTTATTTTCGAGATAATCCAGGGTGGGGTTCTGTTTGTTCAGGAAAACGGGCTGGATGTCAAAATCGTTGAAGACCCTGAATTTCTTTTCGCCGATGCTGCCATTGAGTTTTCCCGCGTGGGCCGCCAGCAACTGCCCGAAATGAAGAATGATTTCATATCCACGGTAAACCATATCCGAGGGCCGTGAGTAGAAGCGTGTTTTAAAATATTGCTGGATCGATACAACGAGACTGTCATTCGGGTTGTTGTAAAAAGGTGTAGTATAGTATATTTCCTGGTCGGTAAATTCGGCTCCGGAAAAATCAATGCCGTCCCAGGTGGGCATGCCAAATATTTTTGTCTTATAGGTTTTGTTCAGGGAAGAAAGCAGGGTACAGATCTGCCGCCCATAATTTTCGTCCAGACTTCCCACTACGATAATGGTTTTCGCGTTGCTGTCCATATGGGCAACCAGCTGACCGGGATCAGCCGGATTATCCAGCATCACATTTTTCATGTGCAGGGGAACGGACTGCGTATTCTTTTCAATTTCCGCAAATTCGTTTTGCAGAAGGTCTTCCTGTGCCCCTTTTTTTCGGACGTAAAGAATGGCCGATGTGGCCCAGTTTCTCTGGATAAATTTATACAATGCTTCAAAATGCGATTTCAGGGTGGAATTCAGGATGACAAACTGGGGATTGTTGGTGATGCCTCCGTCATTGGGAAAATTCACATTGATGAACGGGATATCTTTTACCCTGGCTTCCCGGGAAAGCATCCGAAGCTCCGCAAGATTGACATACCCTATGATCAGGGCGGTGGAATCAAAAACGGGTTCGTCCAGCACCTGCTGAACGGTTTTTGTCGCAGACCGGGTATCGTACACCGTTATATCCAGCGGGCTGCCGGTTTTTTCCAGAGAATCCATCGCCAGTTCCAGACCCTCATAAAATTCGAGTCCCGGGCTGATGTACTTTGGAAAATTCTGATCAAACCGGTAATTGCCTGAAGCATCAAAAGCCGAATCCAGAAACAGGGGAAGAAAGACAGCGACGTGATATCTGGCAGAAACTGTTTGTGCACCGGATCTGCCGTGAGCGGCGATCAGGATCAATAAAACCCATATCGACTTTATCTTTTTGAACATCCTGTATTTATTCCCATTCAATGGTTGAGGGTGGTTTGCTGCTGATATCGTATACAACCCGGTTGATACCCTTTACCTGGTTGATGATATCGTTTGAAATCTGTGCCAGGAAATCATAGGGAAGATGCGCCCAGTCGGCCGTCATCCCGTCAACCGAAGTTACGGCCCGCAACGCGAGGGTAAATTCATAGGTGCGTTCATCACCCATGACGCCGACGCTTTTTACCGGCAGCAGAATCGCCCCTGCCTGCCAGACGCTGCCATACAGTTTATGGTCTTTTAATGCCTGGGTGTACAAGTGATCGGCCTGTTGTAATAATTTTACTTTCTCCGCATTCACTTCGCCCAGGATGCGGATGGCGAGGCCGGGTCCGGGGAAAGGATGGCGCTGGAGAAGATCTTCCGGAATACCCAGTTCCTTCCCCACTCTCCGCACTTCGTCTTTAAATAAAAACCGGAGCGGTTCCACCAGTCCGAGTTTCATCTTTTTAGGAAGACCGCCTACATTGTGATGGGACTTGATGGTCATGGAAGGACCATGCACGGAAACACTTTCAATCACATCGGGATAGATGGTGCCCTGTCCCAGCAAATCAATACCATCAAGTTTTTCCGCCTCTCTCGAGAAAATTTTAATGAACTGTTTCCCGATGATCCTGCGTTTTTCTTCCGGATCCGTTTTTCCTTTTAATTTTTTATAAAATATCTTCTTGGCATCAATGCCCAGCACATTCAGGCCAATGCGTTTATAAGTGTCCAGCACTTCCTGGAATTCATTTTTCCGCAGCACCCCGTTATCCACGAAGATCCCCGACAATCTTTTCCCGATGGCTTTGTGGATCAGGGTGGCAGCCACCGTGGAGTCCACCCCTCCGCTCAGCGCCATGATCACTTTCTTTTTGCCGATCCTGGTTTTCAGTTGCTCCACCGTATCGTTGATGAAATGGGCAGGCGTCCAGTCCTGGCTGCATTTACAAACCTCCACCAGGAAATTGCGGATGATCTTCCTGCCTTCGATGGTATGGTACACTTCCGGATGAAACTGCAGGCAATACAATGGAAACCCTTCCCCGTTATTTTTAAATGCCGCATAAGGAATGGAATCCGTAGTGGCCAGCACATCAAAACCGGCGGGCAATTCCAGGATCGTATCCGCATGACTCATCCAGACCTGGCTCAGGTTGCTCACATCCTGA
>DASRLM010000633.1:0-3821 GCA_035648455.1 Puia sp.
CCGTCCGGCCCCTTTACATGGATCTGATCAAAGAAGATGCTGGTGCCTGGTGTGGCGCGGCCGACAATGGCTGCCGCATTTCCTGACCACCTTACCCCTTCATTGGTAGCTTCCGCATATTGGGACAGTGAACCACCGATCGCTCCGAGCTTGTAGCTGACCACATGAAATGGCGCATCAAAGTCAGAATCTTCCAGGTGGGCCTGCAGACCGCCGATGGCCTTAAATTCAGCCGAAGAGATGGCGCCGCCTTTCTTGGCTCCGATGAAACCGGCTGGTAAAGGCAGGTTTTTCACGCGCATCGGGAATTTGAATTCCTTACCGTTTGCGTTGACAATGATCTCCGCCAGACCGGGTGTGGTTGGCTTGATGATCCAGTCGTCGCCGCCGGAGTTAGTCATGGAAGCACCCGGGCTGGTAAAGCTGACGTGTACTTTTTCACGACCCACGCTACCACCGGAGATGGTCAGCGGATTTTCCACGCCGATATATACCACATTCATTTTCTTCAGGAAAACGGATGCACCGGATGGCATACCCACGGTATACTTAATGTCCCGGTTTACCACGTCTGTGGATCCATCGGGTTTATGGTATTCAATTTTAACGGCTATGCTTCCCGTAGAAGATACTTTGGTTTTGTATTCGGCTGCACCGTCGGGGTTCAGCGTTTGTTTGGCGCCATTGATGTAGATATCCGGTTTGGCTGCTGCGCTGTACGCGCCGATACCGGCCGTTACATCGAGCTCATCACCGGGCATCAGGTAAGTGGCATTGGTTCCGATCAGGGGTTTAAACTGATCATAAACAATCTTCACTTCACCAATTTGTTTATGGAGATAATCCACCATCTGCGATTCAGAGTTCTTCACATCATTTTGGAACTTGCCCAGGATAGTGAGTGCCGCAATGGTTGGCGTCATGTGAAAATAATTCGTAACCCAGTCTTTAACGGAATCATTCGACCGCGCATTGCCTGACTGGCTGTCCGGAACCCGCAGGTCCAGGGGAAGCTGTTTGGAAAAAGCGTCTTTAGCCGCTGCAACATCTTTCTGCAATAAAGGATTATCCGCAAATTCTGCCGGGTTCAAAATATCCAGCATTTGCTGCTTGTAGGTTCTGAGTTCATTAAACAGTTCCGCTCCCTTTTTCTGATTATCCATCATGCGGGTAGGGGCATCTAGATCAGCTTCGCGGTAAGATTCCTTGCCGTCTCTTGTTTCCAGTCCGGATTCTTTTTTCAGGTCCTGTTTCAGATCTTCAATCTTCTGAAAAAGGTCGGCAGACATCTTTTTGACATTTTCCGCCTTAGGCGCCCATTTGGCCGCCTGTGCCTTGGTCTGGGGATCGTTCTCCGCGGCTGCGAATGATTGATAGGTCAGGTTATTCTTTTCAGTTATCGCTTCGTTCGATTTGGATATGCTTTTATTTACGGTTTTGAAGGCATTCAGAATCTCAGCAGATACATTCAGTGCCAGCAATGCTGTCAGCACCAAATACATCATGTTGATCATCTTCTGCCTGGGCTCTTTAGGTAAGGACATGAGCGTAAGAATTTAATGTGTTAACAATGGTTTTTCAGGGGTGTCAGACCCGGTTATTGGATTAATGGTTTGCTGTTTGTCTACCCTGCATTGCGCTCAGCATATTGCCGTATACATTGTTGAGGTTACTGAGGTTCTTGGCCAGTAAAGCAACCTGTTCCTGTGTTTTCTTAGCGTCTGCAACACTGCCGTTCATGGCTTCTGAAGCCTGGGCCAGATTGCTGTAGAAGCTGTTCATGGCTTTCAGGTGGTTGTTGCTGTCCTGTAATTCCAGTTCATATAAGGTGTTCAGTGAACCGAGGTTTTTGGTCAGCACCTGAACCTGGCTGTGGAACTGCTTGGTACTTTCAGCGGCACTATTTAAAGTGGAAATGGTTGTGGTGGCACCCTGGTAAGCGTGTTTCATGCTATCCAGTGCAACGGTGGCTTCTTTTGTTTTAGCGGTATATTCCGAAGTGGCGGCCAGTGCGCCGGATACATCCTTGATGTTATCCACGGTTGTACCGAATTTCTTGAAACCATCGCTCAAACGACTCAGGCTTGCGGGGGTGATGTCTGCTTCCTGCATCATCTTATCCATCTGCTGGAGGGAAGGATTTCCGGAACCGATACCGGCCAGTTTGGGAAGCGCTTCTGCCAGGGCATGCATCTCACCACCGGGAGGGGGCAAAAAGGCATACACGATAAAGATCAGGGCCTCGGTAAGAAGACCTGCGGTAAGGAAGAAGTCAGCCAACCGCTGGTGGGTGATTTTCTGCCATGCACCAAAGATTACGACTGCAGCACCGACGCAGACGATTATGTTTACAAGCTTTTCGGTCGATTTTGAAACTCCGGCTGACATAGTTTTAAGTTTTTTAGTTTTTAATGGGTTTTCTAAGGGTATCCGGAATGGTTATCCCGGTTGATTGGTTAATGAATCAAACGTTGTTTATTTTAAAAAATTTTGCAGTTATGGCGAAAAATTGTTAGCGCTTGGCCAAAGATGCCGGCAAATCAATCACACAACGGAAACCGATATAAGATTTTGCCGTATCCTGGTACTCATACGTACGGGTGCTGGTTTGCAGGAAATAACCCACATCTTTCCAGCTTCCGCCGCGGATAACCTTACGTTTCATACGGGGAGGATCTGAATCCTTGGCGTTGTAACGGATATCCGGGTTCATATCATGCTGGAAGTTGTAAGCACCTTCGTAGTATACAGATGAGGTCCACTCGGCTACGTTACCGGCCATGCAGTACAGACCAAAATCGTTGGGCCAGTAAGCATCGGCGCGGGCCGTGTAGAAAGCACCGTCTTCAGGGTAGTTACCGCGTCCTGGTTTGAAGTTGGCCAGGAGACAGCCTTTTTTGTTTCTCAGGTAATAGTTACCCCAGGGGAACATCGATTGTGAACGTCCGCCGCGGGCAGCGTATTCCCACTCGGATTCCGTTGGTAAACGGTAAGGGGATTCGTTTGCCTTTTTCGAACGGTCCAGGTAAGAGTTCAGGTACTGGGTTCTCCACTCGCAGAACGCAGTCGCCTGGTTCCAGTTCACCCCAACCACCGGATAGTTACCGAAGGCAGGATGGGAGAAATATCTTTTGGTCATTGGTTCGTTGTAGGAATAAGAGAAGTCACGGATCCACACCAGGGTATCGGGATAAACCTTAACATCTTTTTTAACAATGAACTGGGAGCGCATCTTTCCTTCATTCCCTTTCTGCGCAGCTTCTTTCAGGTCAAAGGTTTCAGAATGGTAGAACAGCTTGGAAGGATCTATTTCCTTTTTACCGTAAATGCGGTTTTCCGGAGACAGGATCAGCTGGTCTAACTTTTCGATGGTGGCCTTGTCGCCCCATTTGATGGTATTGGCCTTTTTCCAGTCAACCTGGAACTTGCCGTCCACGTCCTTACCATACTGCATCAGAGTGGCGGCTATGGAGTCCCGTACCCAGTATACAAACTGGCGGTATTCGTTATTGGTAATTTCGGTGGCATCCATCCAGAATCCCTGGATAGAAACCTGTTTATTGCGTGCCGTGTAAGCGTAGTTGATGTCTTCGTCGCTGGGGCCCATGTGAAAGGTTCCGGGGGGTATGTACACCATTCCGGGGGGCTTGGTCATATTATATCTGGTGGCGGGGGCAACACCATGCAACTGACCGTCATCCGGCAATCCCTTGTGGGATTTTCCTATTTTGCCACAACCTGTTAAGGCCAGAGCCGCACACAGTGACACCAGAACGGATAGGTTTTTCATTTTCATAATATTAAAGGGTATTGGACAAAAA
>DASRLM010000634.1:0-3600 GCA_035648455.1 Puia sp.
CCGACAGAAAGATCTCCGGACTTATCCTTTACAACAATCAGTTCGTTTACCTCGACAGCCGGGCCGTGTTCAGTAACGCATGGGCGGGTAAACACTATTGTGCACATCAGTTGCCGGAAGCAACGATAGTGGAGGCAGGTAAAGATTTCAGCTTCCTGGTTTCCGACGGAATACGGCTTGAGTTCATTCACGACGGGCAACACCGCTGGTGGGGCAGTTCTTCTTCCACGATACTCGGCATTCAATACGCGCCGGCCAATAACCTGTTTTGGTGGCTCACACAGCATGAACTGGGTTATTTCTCCCCGCAACAGAAAAAAATGGTCACCGTATTTTCCGGAAAAGAAGATTTCACCTGCTTCAAAATACGTGGAGCTACGGCGTGCATAGGCACCCACAACGGATATCTGGAACTGGATCTTGCAACACCTAAACAAAAAGCTGTTTATCACCGGCGACTTCCAGCAACGGATCTTACCGTGATTGAACAAATTGGTGAACGACTCTGGTTTGGCTCTACAAAAGGCGCATTCATGCTTAGGGCCGATGGGAAATTCAACTATTATGCATCGGAAAGATGGCTGCCGGGTGATCGCGTTACTGATATCGCCAAAGGCGAAGCGGGCGCTGTGCTGGTGTTGACCGATAAGGGACTGGGAAAAATATGTTTTGAAAAATTCAGCCTGGAACAAAAAGCCGGGTACTACGAAGAGCAGGTGCGGCAAAGACATATCCGGTATGGTTTCTATTCCGATTACTCCAATATAAAGAACGGCGATATTTCGACGGCCCAAACCGGACCGCATGACAGCGACAACCTTTGGACCTCTATGTACCTTGCCGGAGAACTTTTCCGGTGGCTGGTAACCCATGACGAATCCGCAAAGCAAAATTGCCTCGAATCCCTCGATGCCATGGAACGCCTCACCACATTAAGCGGGATTCCCGGACTGTTCGGCCGTTGCATCGAAAGGCATGGAATCGTTGAATTTAAAAATGAATACCGGAAAAACATTGAGGATTACTGGTATCCGGGCTATGCCAATACGCCGAGCAGCTGGCTCCAGTCACCAGACAAGGAATGGGACTGGAGAGGTTCTGCCAGCAGCGATCAGACGGTGGGCCAATTCTTTGCGCTGACCATGATCGCACAATACATGGATGATCCCGAAATGAAAGACAGGGCCGTGGGCCTGATAGACGGGCTCATGGATTATATCCTGCAGAATGGGCTGAAACTGATAGACTATAATGGGCGGCCTACGCTATGGGGGATCTGGGCGCCGGAATATGTGAATCGTTTTCCGGATATGGTCGGCGACAAAAAACTGTATTCGTCCAACATCATCAGCTTTCTGCAGACGGCTTATCATTTTACGGGCAAAGAGAAATATAAGGACAAGGCGCTGGAACTTCTATATAAAGATGGATACCTGAAAAATCTTACCCGTCCCGTTAAACAGATTGGACCCGCACCCGCCAGCGCCGACAAATGGAGCAAAATGCTCTCCGGCGACTGGAACAACTCCGATGATGAAATGTATTTTCTTGCTTACTTTGGGCTGTATCCCTATGCCCTGAATGATACGCTGAAAGCGGCGTACGGCGAGGCCATCCGCGATCACTGGGATTTTAAAAGGCCGGCAAAGGACGCACTCTGGAATCTTTGCTACTCGATGACGGGTGCCCGGGATTTCGACCTGGACGCGACGATCTGGGAGCTGAAGGAAATGCCCCTCGATCTGATCAACTGGCCTCTGCAGAACAGCGACAGAAAGGACCTGGACTTCCCGGAGAAGATTGTCCGCGGGCAATACGTTACAGAAGTACTGCCTCCCGATGAACGGCCCGAAAACAAACACAACCGGAATCTCTTTACCTTAAACAGCGGATCAAAAGCATCCGCCGAACTGGGTGGCGGTGATGTGTATTTACTTCCCTACTGGATGGGCAGGTATTTCGGCAAGATCAGCGCGCCTGAAGAGAAGTGAAGAACCTCCGTGAAAACAAATCCGGGATCCGGACGCAGGAAGGACAAACAAAAATAAAAATATGCTGAATCAGGTAAACTGGGGAATGATTGGGATCGGAAACGTCACTGAAAAAAAAAGTGCACCGGCCTTCAATAAGGTGGCGCATTCGCGGCTGGTGGCCGTAATGGGGAGGGACAGCGTGAAAGCCGCGGGTTATGCAGCCAGACATGAGGTGCCGGTGTGGTATGACCAGGTGGACGACCTGATCAATGATCCCCTGGTAAACGCGGTGTATATAGCCACTCCGCCGGACGTTCACCTGGAATATGCCCGGAAAGTAATGCAGGCCGGCAAACCGGTCTATGTGGAAAAACCCATGGCCCGCACTGCGGCAGAATGCGACGAAATGAACCGCATCAGCAGGGAAACAGGGTCGCCGCTTTTTGTTGCCTATTACCGGCGTGCATTGCCTTACTTTGTAAAACTCAGGGAACTGATCGGCGGGAAAGTAATCGGGGACGTCCGCTGCATCAATATCCGCCTGCACAACCCGCCCTATGCGGAAGAGGTGGGTGAAAATGCGAAACCGCGCTGGCGCGTTTATCCTGAAATTTCCGGAGGCGGCCATTTCCATGATCTGGCCTCACACCAGTTTGATTTTCTCGAATACGCATTTGGTCCCCTGAAAAAAGCAGAAGGAATTTCCCGTAACCAGGCAGGATTGTATCCGGCAGATGATTGCGTAATGGCCAATTTTGAATTTGAATCCGGTGTACTGGGAAACGGAAGCTGGTGTTTTACGGTGAACAAGGAGCAGAAACTGGATGAAACGCAGATATTCGGTTCGCAGGGCCGGATCATTTTTTCCTTTTTCGACAGTTACAACATCACCGTGGAAATCGGGGATACCACACAGGTTTATGAACTGCCCTATCCCGACCATGTGCAGCAGCCGCTGATCGAGCTGATCGTAAAGGAACTGACCGGTGGATCGGAAAGAAGTCCTTCTACCGGTATTTCCGGGGGAAGAGCCAGTTTAATTCTGGAGAAAATTGTGGCAGGCGGAAATAACCCCATAGTACAGGATAGTTAATTTGTCTGATACAGCTATATTACCCCATCTTATCCGGTTAAATGACCTTTTCTGATCAGGCCGACGAACCCATTTTAAGTAACATTTAAAGCTTGCCATGAACCGAAATTTGTTGCACGTAAAGTCATTTTGTGCGCTCAGTGTTTTTATTCTCTTTCTCTGTTCCTGCCACGAGGGCAAAGACAAAGATGCCGCGGCGGTATCTTCGGATCCAAAAATTGCGGCGCTAAAATTGCCTGCCGGCTTTCATGCCGATCATTTATACAGCCCGGGGCTTCATGACCAGGGCTCCTGGGTGGCCATGACCTTTGACGACAAAGGCAGAATGATTACCTCCGACCAGTACGGGCATTTGTACCGGCTCACCATTCCACCCATCGGAGCGGATACTTCCCAGTCAAAAATAAAAATAGATACCCTGGAACTCCATATTGCCGGGGATACTTCCAAAGCGGCCAGGAGAATCGGGTATGCCCATGGCCTGCTGTATGCGTTTAACAGCTTGTATGTTATGGTGAATGATGAGGGCGATGA
>DASRLM010000635.1:0-3750 GCA_035648455.1 Puia sp.
GGTTTGTAATGCAATGCCATTACTATACTTTGTTGACCTCGATCAATTCATAAAAAATGATGCGGCTGATAAAATATATGATTTAGTGCCCATGATCAGGCCGAAGGATATAAAATTTCAACCAGCCGGATATTATCATTCTTATTCTGTTTTAAAGAGCAACCCGGTTTCCAGTTATAAAGTAACGGCAACATCTAAGGATTATTAATTAACCCGGCTAAAAAATGGACGAAAGAAAATACGATATAAGCTTTCACGGAATTGATATTATTGAAAAAAGCCTGGTTCAAACAGTCATTGGACCCAATCAGGTTTTCAATTTTGATCTAACGGTTAATTCATCCGTCAATGCCGAACAGGAATTAATCATCATATTTGTACTGGTAGGTATTAGGAAAGCCGATGAAAAAACTAACATTGGCACTTTGCATATCGGTTGTGCTTTTAAAATAAATAATTTTAAGAAGGAAGTTAAGCCCGGGATAAAGACTCCGTATATCATTCCCACCGGTATTGAACCGATGTTAAGGACGACCGCCATATCAACCATGCGGGGTATACTGTTTTCAGAATTCAGAGGCACCCAATTACATACTGCTATTCTACCGATCATTTTGGAAGATTCCCTAAAACCCATTGCGCAGCGTAAATAGATCAAAAGGTTTCACCTGCGCCCGAACCGTTATTCGTCTATTCTTTATTCTTCGTATCGATCAGGATCGTTACCGGCCCGTCGTTCAGCAGCTCCACTTTCATATCGGCGCCGAAAACGCCGGTCTGAATTTTTCTTCCCAGGTCCTTTTCCATTTGCGCAATCAGGGATTCATACAGCGGGATGGCAATCTCCGGCTTGGAGGCGCGGATATAAGAGGGCCGGTTCCCCTTTTTTGTTGAAGCCATCAGGGTGAACTGGCTCGCCAGCAATATTCCCCCGCCGGTATCCATGATCGAGCGGTTCATTACGCCCGCCTCATCATCAAAGATCCGGAGCTGAACGATCTTGTTGCTCAGCCATTGAATGTCTTCGGCACCATCGGTATCTTCAATTCCCGCCAATACCAGCAGCCCCGGGCCAATGGATGATCTCAGCAAACCGTTGATGGTTATGCCGGCATGGGAGACGCGTTGGATGATGGCACGCAAGTGAGGCTAATTTGATGATTTGAAAATTTGAAAATTTGAAAATGAATTTACTAAGATGATGCATAGATATAGCATTTTCAAATCATCAAATTTTCAAATTTTCAAATTCTCCATTATCCTCCTACATTCGCCCCATGACCATCCCCGTTTCCAAAGAGATCAGTTTCCGTACCGCCCGCAGCGGGGGCAAGGGCGGCCAAAATGTGAACAAGGTGGAAACCATGGTGCTTGGCTTTTTTCATATCGGCAATTCTGAGCTGCTGAGTGCCGAACAAAAGGACATCTTACAGCAAAAACTGGCTTCTAAAATCAATGCGGAGGGTTTTCTGCTGGTCAAAAGCCAGGAGCACCGGTCGCAACTGGAGAATAAGGAAGAGGTAGTGAAAAAAATGGAGCATTTAATTGAGCGGGCGCTCATCAAACCCAAACCCCGCAGGGCAACCAAACCCAGCTTTGCCTCGAAAGAGAAAAAGAAAGAATTCAAACAGAAAAAATCGCAGATCAAAAATTCACGGAAAAAGATCGACCGGTTTGAATGAAGCAGGATTTTTTATGATTCATCATATACGCCATTATGCCATCTTAACAGGCCATAAATGCCGTTTTTTCATCAATACAAATTATTGATCTCAACGCTGTAACAGACGCATTCTCCTTAATAAGGATTCGAAGGCGACAACTCCCAGGCTTTTACTGACAATACCTTCATATCGCCGCCGTCCGCAAAAAGCTTTACGCCCGTTCCCCCGGACTTTGGATATACACAACGGGCAATCGCCTGCCTGTCGTTCGCAAACACTTCCACTATCCCTTTGTCAACAAATACATGGAGCACCATGTTTTCGCCCTTCCCCAATTCGAAAGGAGCACTTTCAATATTCCTGCGTCCCATGTCCGTACTGGATCTGGTTGCATCGAAGGTCAATTGTTTTCCCGAAGCATCATAATAAATGGAAGTTTGCTCCCTTTCATCGTCAGAGCAATCAATCCGCACGCCGGCACGGGAAGCTTTTCCGGGCTGTATCGTAATTTCCAGCTCAAGCAACTGGCTGCCAAAATCATTCAGCTTTAATACTGAACCCGCCTTAACAACAAAATTATTTTTTACCTTTTCCTTTCGCCGCAGGGTTTCCAGTTCCTTTACGGGTCTCATCCGGAGCGTCCCATCCGGGCCAACCCATAACGAACGGGGAAGTCCGTAGGTGCCTGTCCATCCATAAAATCGTTTTACACTATCCGGCCTGTCGTCGAATATCCAGGCCCACATGATCTGTCTGCCTTTGTCGTCAACAAGTGCCTCCGGTGCGAAATAAGCATTGTCCACCCAGGTCATCCGTCCGTGATTATCTGGGTAGAACCGGTCGTTTTTGTACGTGCCGACATAATACTGACAACCCATATTGTGGCTGATAAAAAGCATCAGGTGCTTTCCGCTGGGCTTGCCACCATCGGGACCAGATGGCAAAGGTTGAAAGCTCGGGCACATGTTGTCCTCTGTTTTACTCGTCCAGCGACGATCCGACTGGTAGAATTCATGCAGATATTTCCATTGTTTCAGGTCATCCGAAACATACAAATAAGAATGATCGCCCTGATAGGCAACAGAGTCTGCAGGAAGCGCGGGACCATTTTCGAAATTTGCCGGTAACCCCGCTCCGCGCGATCCGTATTTTCTGAGGACAAGCAGGCTGCCCGTCAGCATATAATAACGACCGTCTTTTTTCCAGATGTTTGACGGATCTGCCGAGCCGGTATGAAACGCTTTCCCCGATGCGTCTTTCATGTCGGTAATGCCCCACTCAGATGATTTTATCACCGGATTATTTTCAGATTTTTCCCAGACATCAAAATTGGCGTCTTTGCTTTTTGCGAGACCAATGCCCTTTGCACCCCAAAGCATCCAATAGGATAAAACGGCTGAACCGTCGTCATCAACAAAAGCACCTCCGCTAAAACAGCCTTCATCGCCATTACCAGGTATCAGGGCATCGGGATGATGACGCCAGTGTAACAGATCCGTACTGGAAACATGTCCCCAGGAAAATCCCCTTCCGATGCTGTTATACAGATACATCAGGTGATATACACCATCCTTGTAAAAGGCACCATTGGGATCGCCCGGCCTGCCATCCCCTTCCGGAAAACAGAAATGGTAGGCAGGGCGGTATGGGTCAGACAAGAGACGCTCCCTGAATTCCCGGGTTGACCTGATCACCTTATCCGGAATATCCCTGTTTGCGCTGACGGAGTCCGCAGTGTCCTGCGCTGTGGCTGAATGAACAAGAAAAATAACTGTTAATGTAATCAGGCTAAACTTCATAGTCTCCTGTATTTGGCTGAACAAAAGCCGTGGTTAAAAGATCTGTTTTATTACTGCTCTGACAGCGTGGTTGTTAATCAGGAATTTCCAGAAAGCTCTATTCCCAGTTCTTCCAGGGTTTTACCTTTTGTTTCCGGGAAATATCTCCATACAACTATTGCTTGTATGATCATGGCAACAGAAAAGAACAGGAAAGCATATCCTGCGCCCCTTTCACTTTGTCCCGCCACCACCGGAAATAAAAAAGTAATGATCGCCGCGAAAAACCAATGGGTGAAACTGCCCAG
>DASRLM010000636.1:0-2440 GCA_035648455.1 Puia sp.
ATAAAACATTGTACCTCAAAATTAACCTTTAAGGTATGGAATCACAACAAATCACTTTGAAGTTGGATTCTCCCTGGAAGGTAACATCACCATCATAAGTAAAGATTCGTCAAGTGAGGAAAACCCTAATCTCCCATTTGATTTAGAAATAAATATACTGGTATATACCAGTACTTTTTCGGAAATTATAATTTATATTTGTCGACACCACCTTCTGCATGGTCGGAAACAGGTGCCCATATTGAATTATTATCATCCCCTCATCAAAACAATTGAATATGAAAGGAAAAATTAGAATCGTCTGCAGTTTAATTTTCCCCCTTATCCTGCTTTCGGAAATATCCGCCAAAGCTCAGGAGGCAGACGGCCTCGTGCAGGCCGGCAGATTCATATCGTCGGAAAAAATCCCCAACGGGTTCGGTGTACAAACGTCCAAAGCATATATCAGTGTAACCGCTTACGGCCCTTCCATTATCCGCATCCGGTTCCTGAAAAACAGAGACGCGGCAATCAAAAGACATTCATTTGCCGTGATCGCCCTTCCAGCAAATAATCTGAACTTGAAAACAGCCTCGGCTGACCATTTAATCCTGGAAACGGATTCACTGCTGGTGGATGTTCACAAAGATCCTGTACGGATTGACTTCCTGAACAAAAGAACGGGTCAGCTCCTCTCAGGAGATGATGAAACGCTGGGTATGGTCTGGAATGGCAGCGAAGTAATCAGTTACCGTAAAATGTTTAACGACGAGAAATTCTTGGGGCTAGGCCAGAAAACCGGCGATCTGAACCACCGGTCTACCACACTGGTCAATTTGAATAACGATGCGTACGGATTCAAGGCAGGCACCCAGCCGATGTATTCCACCATGCCCTTTTTTATGGGCATCCATGGTCAGCAGGTTTACGGTATTTATTTCGACAATACGTATGTATCCACCTTCGATTTTAATCTAGGCGGGGAAGAGCATCAGTACTATGCTTTCAGCGCGGAAGGCGGGGAAATGGATTATTATTTTTTTGGCGCTCCATCCATGGCCGGCATTATCAGCGATTACACGCATATTACCGGAAGGATGACCATGCCGCCATTATACGGGTTGGGCTATATCCAATCAAGGTATAGCTATATGTCGGAAACCGAAGTGTTGAATGTAATGAAAACCATGCGGAAAAACAGAATTCCCTGCGACCTGATATTCTGCGACATTGATTATATGGATTCATTTAAGGTATTCACCTGGGACAAAACCAGATTTCCGCACCCGGGACAAATGGTGGACTCCCTGAAAAGCATGGGCGCCCACCTCTATGTCATTCTCGATCCGGCTTTGAAAATCCAAGAAGGTTATCCGTTATATGAAGAAGGCATCCGGGATCATCGCTTCATTCGGTACCCCAATGGAAAACCTTTTACCGGCTCCGTGTGGGCCGGACCAAGTCATTACACCGATTTTTTAAAGGCCGCCGCACGTCAATGGTGGAAAGAAAATTTAAAAGTTTATACCCTGGATGGCATAACCGGTTTTTTAAACGACATGAACGAGCCGGCAATATTCCGGAAAAATATTCCGGGCGCATTACTCATGGGAGATGAAAGTAACCCCGTTACCTTTAAAGAAGGAAGAAATGTTTATGGGTTTCAAATGGCCAGAGCTACTTATGAAGGCGTGAAAGAACTCACAGGTCTTCGCCCTTTTAATATTTCAAGATCCGCCTTCTCGGGCATCCAGCGTTATGCCTCCATGTGGACCGGCGACAATGAAGCCAACGACATGCACATGTTTATGGATACTCGTATGAGTCTGAGTCTGAGCCTGACCGGCCTTTCTTATGTCGGCATGAATATCGGAGGATTTGTAGGAAACCCCACTCCTGCACTGATGGCGCGCTGGATGCAGCTCGGCGTATACATGCCGCTGTTCATTAACCATACGGTGGGCAGCAATCCTCATGAACCCTATGCCTTTGCTGAACCCGTCCGCAGCGAATTGCGTTCGGCTATCCGTTACCGCTACTCTCTGTTACCATATCTGTATTCCGCTTTTTACCAGTCCGCTACTGCAGGCATACCCATTTTAAAAGCACTGCCTTACTGGTACACCTTCGATACCTTGGTTTATAATAAGGAATATCAGCATGAATTCATCTGTGGAGACGAAATCCTGGTCGTGCCGGCACTAAGTACAGCAGATTCAGTAAAAATGTACCTGCCCCGGGGTTTGTGGTATCGCTTGTCAACCGGAACTGCCTTACAGGGTCCCAGGGAAATAACCGTTGCCGCCCCTGATAATGACCTGCCTGTATTCATTAAAAGCGGATCCATCATTCCGATGCAAACACCCGTTCAATTTGTCTCACAGCCATCCGACGGCATTTTGCAAATACAGCTGTGGTACGGAAATGAAAAAAATTCATTTACTTACTATGAAGACAACGG
>DASRLM010000637.1:0-5512 GCA_035648455.1 Puia sp.
ATAAATGCGCCATGCTCTTTGGCCTTTTCAATGGCCACCAGCGTATCCGCTGTTTCCCCGCTCTGCGAAATAGCGATGATCACATCGCCGGGATGTATCACCGGGTTACGGTAGCGGAATTCAGAAGCATATTCCACTTCCACAGGTATGCGGCAACATTCTTCCAGCATGTATTCGGCAATCAATCCGGCATGCCAGCTGGTACCGCAGGCCACAATGATGATTCTTTTTGCCTGGGAAAGTTTATCCATGTGATTTTGCACGCCGGCCATGGTGATCGTTCCTTTCACCGGGTCCAGTCGTCCGCGCAGGCAATCAAAAACCGTATCCGGCTGTTCAAAAATTTCTTTCAGCATGAAATGGTCGTAGCCGCCTTTTTCAATGGCCGTTAGTTCCAGATCCAGTTTTTGAATGTATGGCGTGATTTTTTCATTTCCGAGATTTTTCAGGATGAGTTCATCGCACTTGATAATGGCCAGTTCGTAATCATTCACATACACCACTTCCTTGGTGTATTCGATGATGGGAGAGGCGTCGGAGGCCAGAAAATGTTCGCCTTTTCCAATGCCGATCACGAGGGGACTTCCTTTTCTGGCCGCGATCAGCGTATCCGGATGATCCCGGTCCAGCAAAACGATCACATAAGCGCCTACAACCCTTTTGAGCGCAATGCGAAGAGCCTCTTCCAGCGTGCCCTGGTTGTTATCCTGGATGTATTCAATGAAGTTCAGTAGTACTTCCGTATCGGTATCGCTTTTAAAAGGATAGCCTTTTTTAATCAGTTCGTTTTTAAGCTGGGCATAATTTTCAATAATACCGTTGTGGATCATGGCCAGCCGGCCGCTGGCGGAAAGATGCGGATGTGCATTCCGGTCGCTGGGTTCCCCATGTGTGGCCCAGCGGGTATGCCCGATGCCGGCGTGGGCATGCAGATCCTGGCCGATAACACTTTCTTCCAGTCCTGCTACGCGGCCCTGTTTACGGTACACCCTCAACTCCTGATCCAGCAGGGCGACGCCGGCACTGTCGTAACCCCGGTATTCCAGTCTTTTAAGGCCTTTGAGGATAATGGGATAGGCTTCCCGGGGACCGATATAAGCAACAATTCCGCACATAGGTTGAGTAGGGGTTTAAGAATTGCGAATAACAGGCAAACATCGTTCCCTTTTGCTTTGTCTAAGGGGGTAGTTTATAATAAAATACCTTTCATAAAATAGAGGGCCACATTAAAGTAAATGATCAGGCCGGTTACATCCACCAGGGTTGCGACAAACGGGGCTGAAGAAACAGCCGGATCCGCCCCGAGCTTCTTCAGGATGATGGGCAGCATACTGCCGACAAAAGTGCCCCAGAGCACAACGCCCAGCAGGGCGAAACTAACGGTTAGCCCTATCAGTTCCCAGTGCGGTTTATAAATGTCCTTAAAAAACCCGTGCAGCATCAGCAGGTGCCATACGAAAATCCGGAAAAAACCGATAATTCCCAGAATACTGCCCAATAGCAGGCCGGAGAGGATTTCCCTTCGCATCACCCGCCACCAGTCACGCATGGTCACTTCCCCCAGGGCCATTGCCTGAATGATCAGGGTGGAGGCCTGGGAACCGCTGTTTCCGCCGCTGGACATGATCAGGGGCAAAAAATTGGTCAGGATAAGCACTTTGGCCAGCTCGTCATTATAATAAGCCATGGCCGTTGCGGTAAGCATTTCACTCAGAAAAAGAATAATCAGCCAGCCTACCCGTTTTCGGATCAACTGGAAGAAAGGGGTTTCCAGGTAAGGGTGATCCAGGGCCTCGGAACCTCCGATTTTCTGAATGTCTTCCGTGAATTCTTCGGTGGCCACCCACAATACGTCATCGATGGTCACGATTCCCATCAGTACCATGTTGCTGTCCAGCACAGGCAGCGCCATACGGTTATTCATCTTAAAAGCCTGACTGGCTTTCTCCTGGTCGTCCGTTACATTCAAATAGATAAACCGGTTATCGATCACGTCTGCGATAATCTTATCCGGATCGGCCAGGATGATCTCCCGAATCTTGATATCGTCGATGAATACCCCTTTCTCATCAACTACGTAAACCACATCAATGGTTTCACTGTCTTTACCCACGGCCCGGATGTGACGAATCACCTCCCGGATGGTCCAGTCTTTTTGCACGGCAATATAATCCGGCGTCATCAGCCTTCCCACGCTGCTGTCCGGGTATCCCAGGAGCGCCAGGGTGATTTTTCTTTCTTCCGGATCCAGCATACGGATCAGTTCTTTCACCACCTCGCTGGGAAGGTCCTCCAAAAAGGAGGTCCGGTCATCCGCCGGCAGGCCGTTCAGCAGTTCGGCTGTTTTCCAGGGCGACAATTCCTGGATGATGCGTTTCTGGGTAGGGAAATCCAGGATTTTAAAAGTGCTGACGGCCCGGTGCATGCTGAGGTTACTGAGAATCTCCCCCTCCCGGTCCGGCATCTGGTTGATGAGTTCCGCCACATCACTGATGTTCTGCTTATCCAGAAATGCGTGAAGCGCCAGTATATCCTCCGAATGGATCACCTCCAGCAGTTGATCTTCCAGGGAAGAATTTTCAATTTCGGCCGCCATGCGTCAAATTTACAGCGAAGCCTTGATAAATTGCTATTGTAAAAGATTCCTGACATTAACCCGCACACATAACTATCTTTCCCTTAACCGGCGATTCTTCCTATATTTGTAAGGTAAACTTACCAGTTTACCTTTATTTATGAGTACCGAACAAAGCAACAGGCAACTGGCCTCGGATCTGCGCACGGTGGTGAGCCGGCTGATAAAAAAGCTGCGGCATAAATCAACCAGCGCTGAAAAACTTTCTCTCACAGAGAGATCCACGATGGCCCTGCTGGATCAGCACAGAGAACTATTACCCGGTGAACTGGCGGCGATGGAAAAGATCACCTCCCAGTCCATGTCCCAGATCATCCACCATCTTCTGGAGCTCGGATACATCGTCCGGCGGATTTCGGATACGGATAAACGTAAGTCGATCATTTCTTTGTCCAGAACCGGACAGGCCATGCTGTATAAAATGAGGAACGAACGCGATGAATGGCTGAGCAGCGCATTGATGAATGCCTGTAACGCCCGGGACCAGGATATGCTTCGCCGCGCCATAGGGCCACTCACGAGGCTGGTGGATTTTGATTGAAGCGGACACGGGGCGGGAAGTTCCATAAATGGGGTTTCATTATGAGGATCAGTACATTCAGTGCATTTAAAAGCCGCAATTACCGGTTATATTTTGTTGGCCAATCCATCTCCTTATTGGGCACGTGGATGCAAAAAACAGCGGTGAGCTGGGTGGTTTATACGCTGACCCATTCAAAATTTATGCTGGGCGTTACCTTGTTTGCCACCCTGTTCCCTTCTTTTATTTTCTCCTTTCTGGGGGGTGTGGTATCCGACCGGTACAACCGGTATAAGCTGCTCCTCTTAACCCAGATCGTTTCCATGATCCAGGCCTTATTGCTGACCGCATTGATATTTTTTAAACAGTATACCGTTTGGGAAATTCTGGCGCTGAGTGTATTGCTGGGCATCACCAATGCCTTTGATGTGCCTGCCCGTCAATCCCTGGTTTACGAAATGGTGAAGAAAAAAGACCTGCCCAATGCCCTGGCCCTGAATTCTTCCATGGTCAATTTGTCCAGGCTGATCGGTCCCGGAATCGCGGGCCTCGTTATAGAAAAATGGGGAAATGATGTTTGTTTCGGTTTGAACAGCCTGAGTTTTGTGGCCGTGATTTTTTCTTTGTTAATGATGCGGTTGCCCCGGTATATTCCCAATCCGCGCACTAAAAATGTGTTGGAACAGTTAAAAGAAGGTCTGGCGTACATCGGTAAATCACCCGATATAGCTTTCATATTGAAGACGCTGGCGCTGATTAGTTTTTTTGTCATGCCCTTTGGAACCCTGATTCCTGTTTATGCCAAAGACATTTTTCATGGAACAGCTTCCACATTCGGGGTCATCGACAGCTTTATCGGCCTCGGCGCTTTTTCCGGTGCCCTTTTCCTGGCTTCACTGAAACCGGGTAGTAACCTGCGCCGGGTGCTGGCCATCAATACTTTTGTTTTTGGTACCGGACTGATCTTGTTTTCCCATATTCCTTACTATCCGCTGGCGCTGTTGTTTGCGGCTGTCGCGGCATTCGGCATGATGTCCCAGTTTACCATCAGCAATACGATTATCCAAACCACCGTTGATTCCTCGATGCGCGGCCGGGTGATCAGTCTCTATGCCATGGTCCTGTTTGGTATGCAGCCCCTCGGCGCACTATTTATCGGTCTGATATCTGAACACATTGGGGTAAAAAATACGGTGATGATCCAGGGCTTTATTGCACTCCTTATCGGATGGCTGCATATCCGTTATCTGAAAAGAAATAAGATCCGGGAAAAGAGGACCACGGTACCTTCCCTGGAAAAACAACCGACAGCGGTTGCGCTTTCTGCGTAAAATAAATTCAAATCAAAATAATATGATCATTTTCTGGTTCTTCCCAATACCGGGGTGTAACGGATGGAGAACAACAGGCCGTAACTGTTCAGTTTGATATTTCCGTCACCAATGCCCCGCAGCGGCAACCGTAAAAAGGGTTCCATTTGAAAAGAAAATCCTTTGCCCAGATCCTGTTCAAATCCTGCGGATAAGCTGCCAACGGCAAACCAGTAATTGCGGTGTTCGTCATTTTGATTCTGCCATTCATAGGCCCTCCCCGCATTGTGAAAAAAGAAAGTATAGGTTTCTTTACGCATCAGGTAAGAAGAGAATCCGGCATTCACAAAAAACCGTGCTTTTTCCCGCTTCAGGAAATCGAATCGCAGGGTCAGCGGTATTTCAAACATATTGCTGCTTCCGTTCACGGATTCAATCCTGGGGAATGCGTAGGCAGGAGTGGGGCCTGAATTGCCGGGTTGAAAATATTTTCCTTCTGTCCAGTAATTCTTGATGGTATACTGAATTCCGGTGTTCACGGACAAGCGGCTGCTGAGATAATATCCGATCGAAATCCCGAGGTTATTACCCAATTGATCATTGGACATGCCCCCGACATCGGAATAATCCGGTCCCATAACCAGTCCCAGGACCAGGGAGCGGTTAATCTGAAGGGATTTGCCATTCTTTTTAACAGTCTTACCCGTTGCGGCAAACCGGTTCAGGGAAGAATCATTGCCACTCACCAGTGGCGTATGGTTGATTGCGGAAGGCAAAGGCAGATTCGCCACATGAGCCGTTTTTCCCTGTTCGCTGGGGCCGGAACCCGCAGCGGACATGCCGGCCATGTCCCCACCAGCGTGACCCCTCCGGTCAACTGTTTTGCCTTCATCATTATATGTCCCGGATCCAGTCGTTTTTCCGGAATGGTTCTGCCGGTAACCCGCTCCATCCGCAACACCGGACGCGATCTCATTGATGTGGTGGGCGCTATTTTTTGCATTGGCAGCGTGGAGGTTTCCGGCCGGGGCATAAGGATGTTCCTTT
>DASRLM010000638.1:0-7951 GCA_035648455.1 Puia sp.
AATTAAATGCACCTATAGGATCAGGAATCGTCAAAGATGGGCTTGAACATCAAGTTGGCATAAGAATTAAATATGACGGAGCAGGTAGATCGTTGCTTTATAGGCTGAACCCAGATTGGAGTGCGGACTTAAAAGATAAAATTAAAAGAGCTATTGAAAAATCTATACTGAGGCATCCTTCTATAATACCAAACCCACCAGTTGAAGATTAATGCGAGCTATTATTTAAAATGACGGAAATTCCCACCAGTCCCAACACGTATATAGTTGCCTAAAGAGAATCGGGGTTTCTACAAACTCAGGAGCCGGGTATATTCTTCGTCGCGATCAGGCTCTTTATCAAAATACCAGTAGATCTCCTTGTTATTTACGAAAACAAATTCAATGGTATCGTAAGCCGTTTTGGTCATTTTGCCACCTGAAGTTTTTTCTACGATCCGGTTCCCGCGCCGGAAATATAAAACGTGTGAAAGATTTATGGGGGATGAACTCACGGCACCGACGGAACGGGGGGTTGTAAATATGGACATGTAATCAGGTTTAATTTTTATTTTTGCGGTCTTTTTTTAATATGGTGCTTTATCGAAGCGGTATTACTTTTATTTTATCCCCGTCACCGTTTTTTCCACATTCCATCCTTCAACAGAAACGACGGGTGCTCCCTCAACTGAAGAAGCCGGGTATTCCAGGGTAATCGAGTTGGTTTCTCCCGGAAGCACAGAAACATAATTGTCGCTGTAAAAAACCGGCAGGATTCTTTTTTGCGTCTGCGGATTGACCAGGGCAATACGGTTAAAAAAAGCGACAGGATTCCCGTTGGCATTGGAAAGGGTAACCGTTATTTTGCCCGTACCGGCCTGTTTGGCTTCGATGTTCAAAGATGCGCCGGCCAGGTGTTGCAAACCGGAATAAACTCCCGCGGAGTCCGGCAGCCAATACAGATTTCCGCTGATGGTCTTTTTGTTTTCATCGAGCAGGCGCAGGGAAAGGAACACGCCCTCCTCTTTCCGCAGATGATTGATCTGCCTGCCGATGGGGAGATATTTCCTTACGGTGGAGGGTCCGATCTCTTCATATACCTGCGACAGCATTTTTTCCTTTCCCTGCATGTCGTAGGTTTTCACTTCCAGCATCATATCCCGGTGAAAGCGGAAGGTATTGTTGACGATCATCACCATATTTTCCACCGGATCGAACATCACGTGGAGGGGTTCGCTGCCGTTATGCAATCCATAGAGGCAGGCATTCACATCGAGATAACAATCATACATCTGCCCCCGCATCGCCGTCCAGGGATTCTGGGTCTTCCAGATGATGGACCCGGTATACCATTCCCACATGTGGGAACTGTATCCTTCCATCAGGGCCCGGTACTGATCATAGTTCACCAGCTGTGCCTTCCGGGTAAAATCCCTTAAATCTTTTATCGGTCCGTAGGCGTAGACCGCGGAATCATAACCGATGTATTTATGATAGGCCCACACCGGATCTTCTTTGCTTTTATACTGTGGGGCCTTCAGGCTTTCCGCCGGCAGAAAACGTTCCAGGGATTCATAGTCGCCAAGACCCACGGATCCTACTTCCGAATTAAAGGGAAAGGTTTGATGGGCCCAGAAGCTGCGGATGTCCTGCACGCCGTAAGGACCATCTCCGTTTCCCCCCAGAAAATTGTAAGACATACTGTCTGAATTCGAATAATCGTAAAAATATCGCGTGCCATCCAAAGCCGGCATGATGGAATCCTTCATGGCTGCGAGGATATCGCCGGGCGGTGTAATCTCATTGCCACCGCACCAGAAGGCCAGGGAAGGATGGTTGCGGATCATTTTTACCTGATCGGTTACGGATGCCAGGAATAAACCATGATCGTCGGGATATGATCTGCGTTTCCATTGATCTTCTTTTTTCTGCGGATCGGTCCATCGCCCGTTGCAGTCGCCGGAATTCCAGAAGTCCTGGAACACCAGCATACCGTATTTATCGCAGGCGGCATAGAATTCAGGTCGTTCCGTCAGTGCCCCACCCCATACCCGGATGAGGTTGAGGTTCATGTCCCGGTGGAACCTGACTTCTGCATCGTATCGTTCCGGGCTCAGCCGCAGCAGTTCATCGGAAACGATCCAGTTACCGCCTTTGATGAAAACCGGCTGGCCGTTTACCAGCGCCTCACGGCTACGGGTAACCGCATTCCAGATTGTGCTGATCTCCCGGACACCAAAGTCCAGGGGTTCCTTGTCAGAAATGGATTTTGCATCAGACTCAAAATATATTTCTGTGTGATAAAGTGCCTGGGGGCCGTAGCCGTTGGGCCACCATAGTTTCGGGCCGGCAAGACGATAATCCGGCAGTTTTACTTCCTTTTTGATCCCGGGTTGTAGCGTTACGGATTGGGAAATGGTTTTACCGGCCAATGCATATTTCAGCGAGCCGCTGATGGTATGTGTACTCGTATTTTCAAGTTCGGCGCTGACTTTAAGAATAGCCGGCTGCTGGTGCGCTGCATCGGGCGTTCTAATGCCGGGGACCTCCGTAATGATGTGTGGATTGCTGATGTTTACCGGTCCCGTTCTTTCCAGGCTCACCTTATCCCAGATCCCGGTATTGCGATCCCGTATGGGTTGGATCCAGTCCCACCCCGCAACATACTGATGGGTTACATTCCGCGCAATCTCTCCGTCTCCGCCCTGACCGCCGTTGGGATTACCCACCGGATCCGGTGGATATACGATCACGGCCAGCCGGTTGGAACCCTGCTTTGAAAGAAAGCGGCTGATGTTATAGGTCTGCCGGAGAAACATGCCATAATGTGTTTTATCATTCAGCTTATGTCCGTTGAGATAGATATCGCAGCCATAGTTCACACCCCGGAAATGGAGCCAGGTCTGCTGGTCCTTTTTCGTGGGAAATGTTTTAAAATCGGTTGCGAACCAATACGTATAATAACCCCGTCCTGTAGTGAAGATGTCCGGAATCTGTTCATTATTCATTCCGTAAAAAGGATCCGGCATCAGCTTATTGTTGATCAGTGTAGTCAGGACTGTTCCGGGAACGGCAGCCGGCATCCAGTCGTGAAGCGCATAATCCGGCCGGGATATTTGTTCGCCGGTGGATTCCGTTTTGCCGGCATTCTTACATGTCCAGCCTGTATCCAGATCTTTCGAGCCGATTTGTGCCGTTGCGGAAAAAATAAAGCAAAGGAAAATGGCAGCAATGGCGTTTTTTCTGATCATGATGGATTCAACTTTACCCTGGGTTCAGGTTAAAATTAAAACATTGCAGATCAGTGGCAAAACAGGAATCGAAACACAGCTTTCATGCTGAACGCAGGCTCTTCCCGGGATTCATGAAAGCAGATTTCAATGCCTGAAAGCTGACTGATACGGGAACGATCACCAGGTGATTGATTTTACCGGATGTCGAAATCAATTACTACCCTGGCGGATCGGGGGTGTGACTGGCAGGTGAGGATAAATCCATCCTCCAGTTCTTCTTCCGCCAGGGCATAGTTATGGTCCATGATCACTTCCCCTTCCAGCAGTTTGGCGCGGCAGGATGCGCACACACCGGCTTTGCAGGCATAAGGAAGGTCAGCGCCTTGTTTTATGGCCGTATCTAAAATGGAATCTCCGCTGTAAGGAAGTTGAAAATCATGACTTACCCCATCGAGCCTGATCGTAACATGACTTTCCTGCTGATTCATTACCAGGGAAACAGCAGATTCTTCCAAAGGATCGAATACCGGATCACCCGGATTGGCAAACAGTTCGTAATGAATTTTGGATGTGGCGATCTTTTGCTGAAGGAGCCAGTCGCGCACGCCAAAGATCATGGAAGAAGGCCCGCAAAGCAGGTATTCCGCATCCCTATTTAAAGGAACCAGGTATTTAAAGATCAGTTCGCATTTGGCGGCATCTATCCTTCCTTCGTAAATGGATGCATCTGCTTTTTCCCTGCTGAAAATATAAATCAGCTGAAGCCTGTCCGTAAAAGTATTCTTCAGCGCCTCCAGTTCTTCCCGGAAAATAATGTCATTGCGGGTGCGGTTCCCATAAATCAGCGAGACCCGGCTCTGGGCTTCTTCCCTGAGTACCGATTTGATAAGAGAGATCACCGGCGTGATTCCGCTTCCCGCAGCGAAGGCGATGTACTGTTTATTATTTTTTTCATCCAGTTTCAGCTGAAAATTTCCTGTTGGCGCCATTACCTCGAGCACATGGCCGGTTTTCAGAGATTCCAGGGCATATGTAGAAAATCTTCCGCCGGGTGCTTTTTTTATGGCAATGCGCAATTCGTTCTCATGGGGGCCGGTGCAGATGGAATAAGACCGTCGCAATTCTTCTCCCAGCATCTGTGTACGAATCGTAATGTTCTGCCCGGCTTTAAATTGGAATTCTTCCTTCCATTCCGGAGGGATGTCAAACGCAACGGAAATACAGTCGGCCGTTTCCTTGCGGATGTCTTTAATGGTCAGGGATCGGAAATGCTTTGCCAAGATCTTTATTTTTTTAACCCGTCAATCAGATATTTTACCATGTTATTTTCCAGGGACTCCGGACTGACCGTTTTCCGGGAACGGTGCCAGGATTCAATGCCACTGATGGCGGACAACATGGTAAGCACCGCCACATAAGGCTCAATAGGTTTCATCTCCCCTTTTTCAATTCCACGGGCCACCAGGTCTGACAGGCTCCTCCGGTAATTCCGCCGCTGGTTTAAAAAATTGGAAAGATAAGGTTCCGGGAGATGCCGCCATTCGTGATCGGAGATATAAACGAATTCGTATTGCTCCATCATCATCCTGATGTGAAAACGGATGATCCGCTCCAGTTTTTTCAACACGGATTCGGGACTTGATTGTACTGCATCCAGGTGAGAGAGGAAATCGTTGGCTACTTTAAAACAGATGGCCTGCAGGATCTCGGATTTCGATTGAATGTGGTTATAAAGACTTGCCGCTTCCACACCCACGTGTTCTGCAAGATCGCGCATAGATGCGGCCCCAAATCCTTTTTCCAAAAAAAGCCTGGCGGCTTTTTCAATGATCACGTCTTTTTTACTGCTGTTCTTTTTGCTCCTGATCTTTGCCATGGTGTAAAGCAAAGATAAAACGAACGATCGTTAGGCGAAGGCCGGTTCATTTAAAAATCGAAACAAGTTCATTTTTGGGAAGATAATTTGGTACGCCATTGCTGAGTTGCTTGTTTAAACTCATCCAATGTCATCGTATCTTTCATTTCATCTTCTTCAGCCAATGCTTTCAATTCTGATACTTGTTTTTCGCTAAGCTTTTCGGTAATATCAACATTTTCTACATTGCCATAGAACACAAAATCTTCTTTCATTAAAGAAAGCAGTTCTTCGTCATTTGTATTTTCGATACAGGCAATCAATTCTTTTTTTATGTCGCTGACGGTCATACTTTAAGGCTTTATCAAATTTACAAAAAAGGCGAAGAAAATGGAGTAGTATTATGCTTCAAATTTTCGAGACTACGATAAAATCCTGTAGGTTTGCAGCGTTTTACCGGCCCGGCCGGCCATTTTTTAAACTATTTATTTTTATGTCACTGATTTGTGTTGGCAGTATGGCTTATGATGCCATTGAAACCCCCTTCGGGAAAAGGGATCGTATTGTTGGCGGATCGGCTGTTTATGTGGCTTATGCCGCCGCACATTTTGTGAAACCCATCAATCTGATATCGATCATCGGCGATGATTTTTCCGCCGGGGAGATCGCGGCTCTGGAAGCGCGTGGCAGCAGCCTGGAAGGCGTGCAAAGGGTGGTGGGTAAAAAATCATTTTTCTGGAGCGGGAAATATCATCTGGATATGAACTCCCGCGATACCCTGGTTACCGATCTCAATGTGCTGGCCGACTTTAATCCGCAGGTGCCGGACAGCTATCAGGGAAGCGAATTCATGATGCTGGGTAATCTTGCTCCCGTGGTGCAGATCCAGGTGATTCAGCAAATGAAAACACGCCCCAAACTGATCGCTATGGACACCATGAATTTCTGGATGGAGTCCGCGATGGATGATCTGAAGCGGGTGATGGGTATGGTGGATGTATTATTGATCAACGACAGCGAGGCCCGCCAGCTCAGCGGGGAATACAGCCTAGTGAAATCCGCCCGGAAAATCATGCAGATGGGTCCGCGGTTCCTCGTCATCAAAAAAGGAGAGCACGGCGCCCTGCTTTTCCACGAAAATAATGTCTTCTTTGCACCGGCGCTCCCGCTCGAAGATGTATTTGATCCAACAGGCGCGGGAGATACATTTGCCGGCGGTTTCATGGGCCATCTCGCCAAAACAAAAGACATCTCTTTTGAAAACATGAAGTCGGCCATCATTGCCGGCTCGGCCCTGGCTTCTTTCTGCGTGGAGAAATTTGGTCCGGAGAGATTGAAAGAAATTACGAAAGCTGACTTGGACGACCGGATACAGCAATTCATCCAGCTGGTCAATTTTGATTTCTCGCTGGTTTAATTCCTTCTGGCCAGCGTAACGACCAGTTTGTATTTTTTTATTTTCCCCTTAACGGAAAAAAGATCTACGCAGATCACATAGTGACCCGTGGACAACGGGTTCATTCCGTCGTCCAGTCCGTCCCACCTGAATTCACCTTCCGTTCCCAGGGTGCTGTTATTGGCCAGTTGCCTGACCCGCCTCCCGTTGATATCATAGATGGAAATATTCGCCGTAAAGCCGGCAGGCAGGTGTTGATATTTTACAAAACAGAAATCATTATACCCATCATTATCAGGCGAAAAGATTTTCGGATCAGCAGCAAACTGATCATCTCCTGCTGTTTCTGTAAACGATGCGGAATTTTTATGCGTGGGCGTCCCAAAACCGGCATTTGCCGCGGCAGAGTTCCAGTTGGAAGCCATCGCCGTGGGTTTATCGGCAATTATCCGCTCCAGGGATACAGCTTCTTCATTGGCAAGCAAAGGCGAGTGCCAGTGATGATCGTAAGGCAGTTCGTCCAGTACCATTCCGGATCCGTCCAATAGTAAAACCGTTCCCTGATCATCCGGCATGGATGGCAGGGCACTCATCCGCATCAGCCTTTCCGGATCAGCTGCCGTAAAGTTCCGGATTGTCCATTCCGGATTTTCCGTAAGCACCATGTATTCCCCTGGAAAAAACAGAAAAGGTCCACTGCTCAGCCGTTTCGGATCCTTAACCGCGCCCAGCATATCCCTGCCGGCCAAAAAAACGGATTGCAGATCAATCACTTTGCGGCTTCGGTTATATAGTTCAACAAAATCATAACCATAAGGCGGCGGATTAAACAGGATCTCATTGAAAATAAGATCTCCGTTTACCGGTGGCGACGGCAACCCCGACTTACAAATATTGCGGAGGCCGATTTCATTCCCCTTACAATCGGTCACCTGTTGCACAGATATAGTATAAACCTGTTGCGGCAGCAGGGATGCGTTCAGCGTCAATTCCACCTGCTCATTAAAAGGCGGAACCGGATTAGCTTCCAGGGGAGGATCGGTATCAGGAGAAAAGATATAGTTTGACGCATCTCCGGCAGATAAACTGTCCAGCGGTTCGTTGAATAACAAAAGAACATGTAATGAATCAGGGACAATACTGCGGATAAGTTCAGGGCCCTCCTCATCCGGATTTGGATTGAAAACTGAATTGGGTTCGCCGGGTGTTCCGCCTTTTGCTGCTTCACTGGCCATCCAGTTTGAATAGCCACTGCAGGGATTGGCCGGATCCATCATTTCCAGGCTCCAGCCGCCGCCGGATTTCAGTTCATTGCGATACCAGCTTTTATCATACGGAACGGCATGGATCACCGAGCCCGATTCATCCGTCAGTATGATTTCCCCTGCATCATGATTCAGGGCGGGAAAAGCGGTAAGTCCCAGGGCCGGTCCAAAAGCGCGGTAAGCCGTTTCGGCAGTAGTCGGGCAAAGGATCAGGAAACTGTCG
>DASRLM010000639.1:0-2246 GCA_035648455.1 Puia sp.
CGATGATCTCGCTTCAGAAAATCAGTAAATCTTTTAATAAGGGCAAACCCACCGAGGGGATTGCGCTTAACGATATTTCATTGCAGATCAATAAGGGTGAATTCGTGGTGATCGTGGGCGCCAACGGGAGCGGGAAAACAACCCTGCTGAATATTATCGAGGGTTCTCAATTGCCCACGACCGGGACGATCCGGATCAATGATCAGGACGTGACTTCGTTGCCCGAATACAAAAGAAGCCGCTGGGTTGCCCGTGTTTTTCAAAACCCGCACAACGGTACCGCGCCTGATCTATCCATACTGGATAATTTCAGGCTGGCTGCTTTACGTACACAGGGAAAAAATCTGGTCATCGGGGTCAATGAAGCTTTTAAGAAAAAAGTTCAGGAAAAAATTTCAGAGTTAGGCATGGGCCTGGAAAATAAAATCGGACAGGCGATGGGAAATTTGTCGGGCGGCCAGAGACAGGCGCTCACCCTGCTGATGAGCGTCATGGATCATACCGATATTCTATTGCTGGATGAACCGACGGCAGCGCTTGACCCCAAGTCGGCATTGGTGGTTATGAATCTTGCGAATAAATTGAATAAGGAACTGGGCATTACCACGATACTGATCACGCACAATTTAAAAGACAGCCTCGCCTATGGAAACCGCCTGATACATATGCGGGAGGGCAGGATTGCCCGTGATTTGAATACAGCAGATAAAACCGGCTTATTGCTTCCGGAAATATACCAGTGGTTTGAATGACCGGCATTCCCTCACTCCGTACGAAGTGAAGGAACCGGAAAAAATGAACCACCGGGCAATGAATATGGAAAATGTTTTATACATTTAATTCAGTCTTCCCCTATTATTTCTACAGTTCCTTCGTACTCCCTTTCGAACCGATCAAGCTGTTTCCATAACGCCAAAACTGCCAAATGAAAAAGACCAGGATCCTGTCCATCGACCTCTTAAGGGGGGTAGTGATGATCATTATGGCGCTAGACCATATCCGGGATTACTTTCATGCAGATGCCTTCCTGTATGACCCGGTTGACCTGAATAAAACCAATGTCCCCCTGTTCTTCACGCGCTGGATCACCAATTTCTGCGCGCCGGTATTCGTGATGCTGGCGGGCACCTCGGCCTTTCTTGCGGGGCAGCGCAGGTCGCGCAGGGAACTCTCCATCTTTTTATTTACCCGTGGATTATGGCTGGTGTTCCTGGAGCTGATCATTGTCAACTTCGCCTGGTTTTTTAATATTCATTTTTCCTTTAGCATATTTGCGGTGATCTGGGCGCTGGGGGTTTCCATGATCGCACTTTCCGTGTTGATTCACTTGCCACGGGTATGGATCTTAATCACAGGTGTGGTTTTGGTTGCGGGTCATAACCTGCTGGATCAGGTACATGTTCCTGGTAATGGCTTAAAGTCCATCGGCTGGGCCTTATTGCACGAAAGACGATCATTTCACCTGGGAAGCTGGGATATGCAAACGGTCTATCCCGTGCTGCCCTGGATCGGCCTGATGGCTTTGGGTTATTGCCTGGGAAACCTGTACAGGCAGGGTGCTGATGCCATAAGGAGAAAGCGTCTGCTGCTGCAACTGGGATCTGCCGCTCTCCTCCTGTTTATCCTGCTCAGGCTTACGAATATATACGGGGACCTGGCTCCCTGGTCCCGGCAGGCCACACCGACCTTTAGCTTTCTCTCCTTCATCAATGTAACCAAGTACCCGCCTTCGCTGGATTATGTTTTACTGATGATTGGCCCGGCCCTGCTGTTCCTGGCCCTGACGGAAAAGCCCCTCAACCGGCTCACCCGAATCATTTCCGTTTACGGCCGGGTCCCTTTTTTCTATTATATGATCCATATCTTTTTGATCCACCTGGGCGCCTTAGCAGCCGCCACCCTGAGCGGATATCCGTGGACGGCAATGACCGGTTTTAAAACCTGGGTAGATTTTGATCCCCGCTTGCAGGGGTACGGGTTCAGCCTGTGGGTGGTCTATCTAATCTGGATTTCCCTCATTGTGCTGCTGTATCCCCTGTGCAAGCGGTATGATCGTTATAAATCGGAACACAAAGAAAAGTGGTGGCTGAGTTATCTATAACACCCGTGGCCGGCAGAAGAGACTAACCATTGCGTTTATTTTTATTAATTTTGAAGCTCAATATTTAAAACATGCAACTATCGGCTAAACTCATCCAGCTTCTTCCGCTCCAAACCGGCACCGGCAAAAACGGTCAGTGGAAAAA
>DASRLM010000640.1:0-3142 GCA_035648455.1 Puia sp.
GCTACGGCCAGAAAAGGAAGGATGTATTGCGGATAACCCAGATGGGTTACGATCAGCGCAATGGCCTTTGAAGGCGCCACGAAGCTGGAAATTCCGCTCATGGCGAACAGGCCCGCCGTCAACACGGTAAAAACCCAGTAGAGGATATTTATTTTTTTCATGATGTTGTTTTATGGCATGAAATACGTCTCCTCTCATTAAATGAAACCTTTAGGTTTCTCAAATATAGAGATCCTTTTATTTATGCCAAATTTATTTGGCCTGCGGCCCTTTGATTTGCCCTTCCGGTTTGGCTTTTTTCTAACAGTTTTTGGTTAAACCGGGGCCTTTTTAAATGGTCTTATTAAAAAGTTTTACCATGAAAAAGATCATCCTGTTCGTCACGTTTTTCAGCGTTTGTTTGTTGTTCAGCCAGGCGCAGGCCCAACCGGGTTTTCAGGTTCATGTTAATTTAGGCGTTCAGCCTGCCTGGATTCCCCAGGGATATGCCGGTGAGGATTATTATTATCTTCCGGATATCCAGGCCTACTATTGTGTTCCCCTGCGTCAGTTTGTTTACCAGGAAGGTGGACGATGGATGTTCAATGCATCCCTCCCCGACAGATACCGTTCCTACGACCTGAACAGGGGTTATAAGGTAGCCATCAACGGACCAAGTCCTTATTTACATCATGAAATATACCGGGACAGATATAGTCATTACGGCAGTTATAACAATCATTTTTCAGACCGCAGGATGGAGTATGGCAGACGGGGAGATTACAGGGGCGGAAACGGACGGGAAAGACGGCATGACCGCCGTTACTAGGCCATGACATGATTGAAGTACTTTACATTCTTCCCGGGTAAATATGGAGGAATATTTCGCCCGACAAGGGCGTGTTTCCATACAGCCTGCTTAACGTCTGGTCCGTTTTGTATAACGACAACTGACCCCCTCCGGCAACGGTTATGTGTCCGACGGAAAATAAATCATAACCGAGTCCCGCTGTGATTGCATTTACCGGAAACTCCACATCTTCCTTACCGTAAATGGCCGGATCCAGGGCCAGTTCTTCCACGGACTTCTGAACCCACTCGTACCGGGCATACAGGGCCAGCCTGTTTAATTTCCAGGTAGCTTCGAGCAGCACCGAATTGGACGCAGTTTGGTCCGCAATTTTATTCTGTCCCCAGAGCAGGGTAGAGGCCAGATAAGATTTATTATCGAAGGAGTACACATAGGTAGCCGAAGCCGTGGTGCGGTTTACGTTTTCCTGCGGGTGCAAGGCCTCGGGACTCTTTATAAAACCATGGGAAACCTGGAGGGCCCAGTGTTCATCCGGATTGTAAGATAACCTGCCGCTCCAGGAATCGAACTTTGGTTTGTCGAAATTATACCGGTCCTCATCGGGTTCCCTTCCTGTGAAGGACGAACCTTCCAGCCTGAATTGAGCAAAACGGAAACCGATGGTGGCTACACCAAAGCTGATGTGCGTGGCATCTGCCCAGTGATGCCCAATCGGTGCATCGGGCATAAACATACCGGATGGACGGTGCATAAAAGCCACAGGACCCAACGCCGGTTCGCCCGGATAACCGAGATAGGCAAAGACATCTGATTTTTCAGAAAGCGCATAGGCATAACTGATGGATAGTTCGGAAAAAAGGTCATGGGGATGCTGCCGGTCAATCAATGGTTTGCCCTTCCAGGATTCGCCGGTTTGAAATAACAGCGGATAACCACTGCCTCCGCCTATAAGGGCATCGGTGGACAACATCACATTAAAATGAAACAAGCCGCTGTTGCCGATTTTTCTTTGGCCCATGGCCATCAGCATATCGGGCGCATCCCATTTTGCTGCCCCTCTTTTACCCTGGTTAAACAGATCAGCTTTATTGTACCGTGGGAATACATCGCCATGGAACATGAACATCCAGGCATGGGCATGCAGCATATATCCGTACTGCGGGGAATCATCCGGTGCCCAACTCGTTCCGGAACCATCCCGGTTCATGGGCAGGTTCAGGGAAAGCGCGTGGTTCATGGGCATATCACTATTGCTCATATTCATGCCCTCCATGTTCATCGCCTGAGAAGAGTCATGCCGGTGCTGTGCCCGGAGGGTTGTAAAAACAAGGCATGCGGCGACCAGTGTCAGGATGCGGAGATATTTTATGGACACACTTATTCTGTTTGATACAAAGGTACCCGCCTGGCCATTCGGGTCTGTTATATAATTCCGGATATGATTTATATGATTTTTTACTACGGCTGATGCCCGGGGCCTTTCATGCCGTTTTTTTGTAATTCCAGATTGCCCAGGTATTCAGCACTATGGCAAATATCACCTCATAGCCCAATTCGGTTTTGATATCTGAGAGACTGCTTCCTTTCAGCATGATCATCCTGACTACTTTTATAAAATGGGTAATGGGGGTGAGGTTGGCAATGGTCCTGGCCCAGGAATCACGCGCCATCCGGTATGGCACACCGGCTCGGCAAGAGGATCGGGAAGGCACTTGGGAAAGGAGACAGTACCGGTTTATTTCAGCAGCTTCACATTGACCGCATTGGCGCCCTTGGGGCCCATTTCCACTTCGAAAGTAACGCGGTTGTTTTCCTTGATGGCTTCTGTAAGGGAATTGATGTGTACAAATACGCTTTCCTGCGTTTCCTGGTCCTTAATAAAACCGTATCCCTTGGAATCATTGAAGAACGTAACGATGCCTTTCCGGATCAGATCCTCCGGACTTAAAGGTTGCTGTTTGGGGACGCCGACATCAATATCTTCGGCATTGATGGTAATTTTTTTTCTGGGATCAGGAGGTTTGGAAGAAAGATTTCCATTCTCATCCAGGTAGGCCAGCATGCTGTCCAGGTCATTGCCGTTTTTGCTGTTTTCTTTCCTTTCCAGCTTTTTTTCAGCCTTCTCTTTTTTGTTTGCTTGTTTTTTCTTTTCTCTCTCTTTTTTATTCCAGGTTTCTCCCATAGATGTGTACTGTTTTGCGGGTGAAGGTAAGCTAATATTGGGCTACTTCTCATCAGGCGCTGAAAACCGCGGCCAGACTGCCTTTCGGGCTTGCCCATTGGACGGTTTTCTCAAAAAATGGCCTGGGGTTGCCGAAAGGCCTCATTCCTGATGAAATTCCGCTTTTATAC
>DASRLM010000641.1:0-5127 GCA_035648455.1 Puia sp.
TCTTTGGGAATACCCGAGGCGGGTGGCATAGGTTTCTTCTTTCAGGAGCAGGCCTTCCTCCCGGAGTTGAGCGACCACCATTTTCCTGGCCTCGAACCGGTCCACGCCAACAAATATCCCGGCGGCAGGAGAGAGAGTGCCGTCTTCATTGAGGGTTTCAATTACGGGTAATCCGTGTTTCAGTCCCAGGTTGTAGTCGTTGATATCATGTGCGGGCGTCACTTTCAGGGCACCTGTTCCAAAACTGATGTCGATATAATCATCAAAAATCACGGGAACGGCGCGGTTTACCAGAGGTACGATCACCTGTTTCCCTTTCAGTTGCCGGTACCGCGGATCTTCCGGGTTCACGCAAACGCCGGTATCGCCCATGATGGTTTCAGGACGCTGGGTGGCAATGGTTATAAATTCATTCGTCCCGGCCACCGCATATTTTATATAATACAGGATGCCTTCCACATCCCGGTACTCCACTTCTTCATCACTGAGCGCGGTTCGTGCAGCCGGATCCCAGTGAATCATGCGGGCGCCGCGGTAGATGAGTTTTTTGCGGTAAAGATCCACAAACACACGCATCACCGCCTGGTAATAATGATCATCCATGGTAAAACTGGTCCGGTTCCAGTCCACGCTGCAGCCCAGTTTTGCAATCTGATTGTAGATGATACTGCCGTAAGTGTCTTTCCACTCAAAGGCATACCGGAGGAAAGCTTCCCGCGAAAGGCTGTTTTTATCAATGCCTTTCTCTTTCAGCATGGCAACCACCCGCGCCTCCGTGGCAATGGAAGCATGGTCACTGCCCGGCACCCAGCAGGCGTTGAAGCCGCTCATGCGGGCCCGTCGCACGAGGATATCCTGAACCGTTTCGTTGAGGGTGTGACCCATGTGCAATACCCCGGTCACATTGGGAGGGGGGATCACCACCGTAAAGGGTTTCCGCTGGTCAGGGAAACTATTGAAGTAATGGTTCGCCGTCCAGTGGGTATACCACCTGGTTTCTACGGAAGCAGGATCGTAGTTTTTACTCAATTCCATCCGGTGCATCTTTTTAAGGAATGCAAAGTTAATCAATCGCTTAATGGATGGAAAACGGGAAATAACAAAAATACAGGGTCCTGCAAATAAAAAAGTTTCCTTTAGCAGGAAACTTTTGTCTTAGGAGAGTGAGTGTAAAACCTACTCTCATATCCTGGGCATGGAGGTTCTGAATTTAACTTCAGCAGGTAACCGGGAGGTTATGCAAACCAGTACAAATAAGAAAGCAGCATAACCAGGGCAAGAAAACCAAAGGCGAATAGACCAGTCTTTACGTTTTCTCCCACATGAAACGAATGTAATGTCCTCTTCATAAATGAAAAATTTAAAATGAAACCATGTTAATTAAAAACATCTGTTTCAAAGGGACTCTAAATCAACTAGGGTAGGTTTATCTTACGATTTGGGTAGGAGCCTTGGAGATGCTGATTATGACAGGCTGATCATGATCCAAAACAAATATATACTGATTTTTTGAGGAGTGCTAGCGTTTGCCCGGAAAATTTGCAATATTTTCCCCAAATTTCCCCAAAAGAAAACTCCGGCCCAATAGCCGGAGTTAACGAACCTGGTGTTTGCCCATTAGCTAGGTTAGGGTAAAGACGTAGGCAAATAACATGATGGAGCAGAAATACAGAACCGCGATAATCGCAGCCAGTGTTGTTTCTTCCCCTACATGAAAGGCTTGCATGTGTTTCATGGAGTTGAATTTAAAGGTGAAATACTACCATACGGACGGATTTCAGGGCGCTTTCAAGGGGTGCGGATTGAATAATATCTAAAAATCAATAAGTGAAATGGTAACCGAATGGTGATTATTCCTAACTTTATTAGCAAATAAGGCTCAGGACGCTACCGGTTATGTATGCAATAGTGGACATCGAAACAACGGGCAGTTATGCCGCTAATAACGGCATCACTGAATTAGCTATTGTGCTTTACGACGGAAATAAGATCGTAGATCGTTTTGAAAGCCTGGTGAATCCCCAGATGCCCATTCCCAGATACATCCAGGTGCTGACGGGCATCCAACCCTGGATGATTGAACAGGCTCCGCTGTTCAGCGAGATTGCCGGCCGGGTATACAGTCTGCTAAAGGATGCCGTTTTCATTGCCCACAATGTGAATTTTGATTATTCCTTTGTCAGGCATCACCTGGATGCCGCCGGTTATCGGCTGGTCAGCCGGAAACTCTGTACGGTGCGTCTGAGCCGCAAACTTTTCCCCGGACTGCCTGGCTACAGCCTGGGGAAATTGTGCCGGGAACTGGATATACCGCTTGAAAACCGCCACCGTGCCGGAGGAGATGCTGATGCCACAGTAAAATTATTTGAGAAAATCCTGCTCCATGATTCAAAGGGTCTTGTGCAGCAAATGCTGAAGAACGGGAGCCGGGAACAATACCTTCCTCCAAATCTTCCGGCGGAACAGATAGCCGCAGTGCCCTTTACTTCCGGGGTCTATTATTTTCACGATCAGAAAGGAAAAGTGATCTATGTGGGCAAAGCCAAAAACCTCCGGAACCGCGTTTGCAGCCATTTTTCAAACAACCACACCAGTTTGCGCAAGCAGGAATTTCTCCGGGATATTTTTTCGGTTTCCTGGCAGGACTGTGGCACGGAACTGATGGCCTTTCTTTTTGAATGTGTCGAGATCCAAAGACTTTGGCCCAGATACAACCACAGCCTGAAACGTTTTGAACAGGCCTATGGATTGTATTCCTATGAGGACCGCAACGGTTTTCTGCGGCTCTTCATCGAAAAGAAAAAAAAACACCTTCCCACTCATTATAGTTTTCATATTCTTTTTGAGGGCAGGCAAATCATCAGCAAGCTTGTCCGCCAGTTCGGGCTCTGTCCAAAACTTTGCTTCCTGCAAATGGGAGACGATGTGTGCACCGGTGTCCGTGATTATTATTGTTCGGGCGTATGTATGGGGAAAGAGGAGCCTGCAGTATACAATAGCCGGGTTCAGCAGGCTTTGGATTCTCTGCAACAAGTGCTTCCGTCATTTATTGTAAAGGACAGGGGCCGACATGCGGCAGAAGAAAGTTTCATCCTGATTGAAAACGGCCGGTTTTATGGCATGGGTTATCTCGACAAGACCATTCAGATCCTCAATTTGAATTCGTTGAAAGAACGTCTCACCGTTTATCCTGAAAATGATTATATGCGCGGCCTGGTTTATGAGTTTGCGGAGAAGTGGCCGGGGAAGAAATTGTTGATGGAGAAAGGGGAGAAAGGGATGACGGTTGACGGTTGACGGACTTTTATTGCGAACCCGCACCTGAAATCGGTCATCCGTCATCGGTCATCCATCAAACGAACATAATGCAAAAACTCCTTCCTCGAAATCATCCTCGCCCCCAGGCTTTCCAGGTGGGCCGTGTATACCTGGCAGTCAATTAAGGTTACCCCTTCAGCCACGAGTTGCTGAACAAATCTGATGAAGGCAAATTTGCTGGCATTGCTTACTTTGCTGAACATACTTTCTCCAAAAAACATATTTCCCAGGCGGATGCCGTATAGTCCGCCCACCAGTTCTCCTTCCTGCCAGGCTTCTGCGCTTTGGGCATAACCATACTGATGCAGGTTGATATAGGCATTGCGCATTTCTTCGGTGATCCAGGTTCCTTCCTGATCATGTCTTAATATGCTTTTGCAGGAACTGATGACGCCACTGAAATTTCGGTTAAAGGAAAATTCGAGATCCCCTTTTTTCAATACCTGCCTCATGCTGTTGCTGATCTTCAATTCTCCGGGGAATAAGACAAAACGGGGATCCGGGCACCACCAAAGGATGTATTTGCTTTCGTACCAGGGAAAAATGCCGTTCCGGTAGGCGAGCAGAAGCCTGTCCATGGAAAGATCCCCGCCAATGGCCAGCAGTCCGTCCTCATCCGCCAGTTCTGCCGGTGGAAATATTAAATCCTGATCCAGGACGTAAAGAGCCATACTCGACTATGATTTCAGATATGATTGATGTGGTAAAGAAGGCGGGAGCGGCTTGCTCAGGAAGTGGAAAGGACTTCGATCGTAGCGCCGATGCCGCGGTCAGTAATGGCATCACACATGGGTTTCAGTTCTTCATAACTTCCCCGCTTCACCCCATATTTTCCCTGGGTATGTATGATCATTGCGCATTGTTCGGCCTGTTCCGTGGTATGTTTACACACTTCCATCAATGTTTGAATCACCCAGTCGAAGCTGTTCACTTCATCATTCCACACGATTAAACTATACGGTTCTTCAGCATCGGTAAGGATATCAATATCAGCCACGCTCTCTTCCCGCGTCCCGGGGTTGTTTAACTGCATTGCCATGACCTAAAATTAGAACAATGAATCTTTTTTTGCAAAGTGGCCGGGCTAAATGTGGAATAAATATGTTAACAATTTTTTTGCCCTCTGCATAATGTTGCCTTTTATACCCAATTTTAGAAAAAAAGGGCATTTATCAGGCTAAAAAGGATGGCGTGTAGTTTGAATAGGTAAGGTATCTGATCATTAAAACCGAAAAAATTATGAAATCACTATTGGTTGGTTTGTGCCTGGCCACGGGACTTTTTGCCATACAATCCTGTAATAATAATTCAGAATCCGCTTCCCATGAAGATGCGATGGACAGCGCCAAAACAGTAAATAAAACAGTTCAACCGGTTCAGAAAGATGCCTCGGATTTTGCCGTTGCGGCAGCAAACGGGGGTATGATGGAGGTGCAACTGGGTAAGGTTGCCCAGGAAAAAGGTGTCAGCCAGCGGGTTAAGGATTTTGGCGCTATGATGGTTAAGGACCATTCAGAGGCTAATGACAAGTTAAAAACAATTGCCTCCACACTGAATATTGCTTTGCCTGATTCTGTAAGTGATGATACCAAAAAGGAAATAGATAAGCTGAAAATGAAAAAAGGAAGGGATTTTGATAAGGCTTATGTGGATATGATGCTGGATGATCATAAAAAGGATATTGCCGATTTTAGAAAATGTGCAGACAACTGTTCCGATTCAAGCATCAAGGCTTTTGCGTCCAATACCTTACCGACCCTGGAAAAACACCTGGATTCCGTACAGTCTATTGCAGGTAAAAAATAAGGT
>DASRLM010000642.1:0-17917 GCA_035648455.1 Puia sp.
GACAAAAGTCCCTCGCTACCGCCGGGGGACAGGATCATAGTCATTTCCGGCAGATTATGGAACAGGTGAAAAACCTGTTATAAACAAGGATTTTCCGGCATTTCCCATCCCGTCAAACAGTCCCCGCTTATTCCTGATAAACTGTTAAATCCGCCTGATTTTAATTATCCGAATATTTTCGTATTTCGGAATATTTCCTATATTTGAAGTACGAAATCTAACGTAGTTTAATATTAAAATCATTGACGATGAAACAAATCATGTACAAAATAACCGGCATTGTTGCTATCTGTTTTGCTTTTGCCCTGAAAGGAATTGCCCAGGAAGCGGAGCCTGTGCCTCCGGTACCGCCAGTAGAATCCTCCATGGATTCCAACGATAACCAATCGGGGATAATTATCCGGAAGAAAGGGGACAAGGATAGCAAGCTGACCATTGAGATCCGTAACGGTGATTTCTTCGTGAATGGCAAACCACTGGAAAAATTTGACGATCAGAATATCGAAATTGAAAAAATACCCGGAGACGGACCGATGATTGGCATAACCACTTCGCCATTTCGGGGCAATACCTGGGATCAGGAAAGATTTCAACAGGATCTGAATAGCAGGATGGATGATGTTAACCGGAGGGTGCATGAGATGAGGATTTACAGATCCAATGAGGCATTTCTCGGGGTTTCTTCCCGGAAGGCGGAAAAAGGCGGAGCTACCGTTCTGGATATTACCAAGGGAAGTCCCGCTGAAAAAGCAGGCCTTAAAAAAGGAGATGTGATCACCAAAGTGAATGAACAGGAAATTGAAAGTCCGGACAACCTGTTCGAAACCATCCATCAGTTTAAACCCGGAGAAAAGGTTAAAATTGTTTTTAAAAGAGAGGGTAAGGAACAGGCCGTTACAGCCACCCTGGATAAATCAAAAGACGTTCAGAAAACATACAACTACAATTACGAATACAAAATGCCTGAAACCCGGGGATACCGGATGCCTGAAATGCCCAATCTTCCTGGAATGGAATCACCATTATGGGGGCCCATGCCACCAAAAATCGGAATCAGGGCGCAGGATTCTGAAGAAGGTAAGGGTGTAAACGTGCTGGAGGTTACGGAAGGATCGGCAGCTGAAAAAGCCGGACTGAAGAAGGGGGATATCATCCTTAGTTTCGATGGAACCGAAGTAAACAGCGCCGATGACCTCATTCGGCAGTTGCGGGAATCCAGGGATAAATCCGTGATCAAAACGCTCATCCGGCGGGATGGCAAGGGACAGGAACTAAATATCAGGATCCCGCATAAACTCAAAACAGCCGAACTCTGATTACCCGCTTTTTTTTACCTTCGTGCCGGGAATCAACTGGTTCAGGCAAAGCGCAAAGAACAGGAAAAGGATCTTTGCGCTTTTGCTTTGTAAAAAAAGTCGAACACGAACTATCAGATGGCCAATTCAGAAAAATATGAAACGGTGGTGGGTCTCGAGGTGCATGCCCAGCTCCTGACAAATACAAAATTATTTTGCGGCGACAGCACCCTGTTTGGCGCAGAACCCAACACGCACATCAGTCCCGTCACCCTGGGATACCCCGGCACGCTACCCGTGCTGAACAAACAGGCCGTGGCCTATGCCATTAAAATGGGCATTGCCTGTCATTCTGAAATAGAGCGGCACAACTATTTTGCCCGGAAAAATTATTTTTACCCGGATCTTCCTAAGGGGTATCAGATCTCGCAGCATACCACGCCGGTTTGTAAGGGCGGATACATTAAGATCAACGGTGCTTCCGGAGAAAAACACATTCAGCTGAACCGCATCCACCTGGAAGAGGATGCCGGTAAAAGTATTCATGACCGGGATCCTGAGTATAGCTGCCTGGATTTTAACCGTGCCGGCGTACCGCTGATCGAAATCGTGACGGAGCCCTGCTTAAGCAGCGGGGATGAAGCAGCGGCCTACCTCACCAACCTGCGGCGCATTCTCCGGTATCTGGAGATCTGTGATGGAAATATGGAAGAAGGCAGTATGCGTTGTGATGCAAATATATCTGTCAGGATAAAAGGAGAGACCACACTGGGAACAAGGGTGGAAGTAAAGAATCTCAATTCCATCCGCAATGTGAAACGCGCCATTGAATATGAAGCCGGCCGGATGATGGAGGTGATTGAAAAAGGGGAAACCATACAACAGCAAACCCGGCGTTTTGATGCGTTGAATGGAACTACTTTCTCCATGCGTTCCAAAGAAGAGGCCAATGATTACCGCTATTTTCCGGACCCGGACCTGCCGCCCTTCCAGGTAACGGAATCCTTCCTGCAAAATATAAAAGAAAATATTCCGGACCTGCCCGAAGCACTTACAGAGCGGTATACACGCGAATATAAACTGTCGCTGTATGATGCCGAAGTGATCTGTGATGATAAAGAAATATCGGACTATTTTGAATTGCTGGTGAAGCAGACCGGCGCCTATAAAGCCGCGGCCAACTGGCTCCTCGGCCCGGTAAAATCACACCTCAATGAAAACAACCTGACCCTCGGCAAACTACCGTTAACCCCTTCCACGCTGGCCTCCTTAATCATGATGGTGGAGGAAGGAAAAATCAACTTTTCGACCGCTTCATCCAGAATCTTTCCCGAACTTGCCGGGGGTAAGGAAACGGATCCCCTGCAACTGGCCTTTCGCCTGAACCTGCTCCAGACAGGCGATGAAAATCAGATTCAGCAATGGGTGAAGGAGGCGCTGGAGAAAATGCCTGAAAAAGTAGCAGAATATAAAAAGGGCAAAAAAGGACTCCTGGGATTGTTTGTCGGCGAAGTAAAAAAGATTTCCAAAGGAAAAGCAGATCTAAAACTGACCAATCAGCTGCTCATCGAAACACTTGAAAAATAATCATTTCAATTTTTAACATATGCTGCATAAATATATTGCTGCTCCCTTATTTTTTGGCCTCCTGCTTTTTGCCTGTAAGGATTCCGGCAAGGACCGCTTTCATGTAAACCTGTCTTATACAAATGCAGATAAGCTGGTGCAGGCAAACCCCGGGTTTCCGGGTGCTTCGGCTACCTGGGTGTATCTGGAAGAAGTTACGTATGGCAAGGACCAGGCACATGCCGTGGTGGATTCGGCCAAGCTGGGCGGCAGTACCGGCAGTGTTGAACTTTCCGGAAAAGCAGGAACGGAAGGCATATACGAACTGGTGATCGGGGAAAATGCGCTGGCTCTGCCCCTTATCAATGATGTGAAGGAGATCCAGATCCAGGCTGATCTTTCCAAAAGAAATGATTTTTATACCGTCAGCGGATCAGACGCTTCCAAACAACTCCAGGTGCTGATCAATGCGGTGGGGAAAAAAAATAATGAGATCGAGAAAACTTTTACGGTGCTGGACAGTCTGAAAAAAATGAATGCATCAGACAGTTTGCTTCTCTCGGCAACAGCCGACAAAAACGCGGCCATTCTCCGGTTGAATGATTACCTGAAAGGTTTTATGCAATCCACAGCCAATTCAACACTGGGGTTTCTGGCATTGAGTTGGGCCTCCCGCAGTTTTTCGCCTGCGGAACTGGATACGGCCATGCAAAGTCTGAAGACCAGATATCCCAACAATCCCTTTTTGGCAGAGATGGAAAAAAACAACAAGGCGCAGCAACAGCCAGAGCAGTCGTCCGGCGCCTCCTGGGTTGGCAAAACCGTTCCTGAACTCAGTCTCCCGGATGTGAACGGCAAACCGGTTTCTGTTAATTCTTTCAAAGGCAAATATCTGCTCATCGACTTTTGGGCAAGCTGGTGCGGTCCCTGTCGCATGGAAAATCCCAATGTGGTGGAAGCGTATAACGAGTTTAAAGGCAAAAATTTCACCATCCTCGGGGTATCGCTGGATAAGGACAGGGATTCCTGGAAAAAGGCAATCGCGCAGGATCATCTCAGCTGGACGCACATCAGTGATCTGAAATACTGGAACAGCCAGGCCGTAGAAACTTTCGGTTTTCAGGGAATTCCCTTTAACGTACTCGTGGATCCCTCCGGCAAAGTGATTGCCCAGGAACTCCGCGGAAAGGATTTGGAGAATAAATTGAAAGAGGTTTTGAATTGACAATTGACAATTGATAATGGACATCCTTTCATTGTCCACTGTCCATTGTCGACTGTCCATTGTCCACTGTCAATTTATCCTTCCTGCTGATTGAAATCAATAACGCAGGCAAAAACAGCAGGTTCGTGATCGTTGCCATAACGAGGGTAAGTGAAGTGAGCCATCCCAATGCCTGCGTTCCTCCGAATCCGCTAAAACAAAAAATAATAAATCCCGCAATCAGGACCATGGAAGTATAGATGATGCTGATTCCGGTAGAATGTATAGTCCTTACCACCGCATCGCTTACCGGCTCGTCTTTTTGTTTATCCTGTCTGTAGTTAACCAGGAACCGGATGGTGATGTCAATGGCAATGCCCAGGGCAATGCTGAATACCAGCACGGTGGAAGGCTTCAAGGGAACGCCGGCCCAGCCCATCACGCCTGCGGTAATCACCAGGGGGATTACATTCGGAAGAAGGGAACAGATCAGAATCCGGAAAGACCGGAACAGATACAACATACAGGCGGCAATCAGCAGAAAGGCCCATAGAATGCTTTGCTTCAATCCATGAATGATAAACGAGCTCCCTTCCAGAAAAATAACCGTGGTCCCGGTAAATTCAACAGCATATTTGGTGCTGTCGAACAGCATGGAAGCCTTTTTTTCAATAGTATGGAGAATTTGCGGCAAACGGACGCTGCCCACATCGGCCATGTTCACGCTGATGCGGGTTATTTGTTTATTGCTGTCGATGAAACTGTTGGCCAGTTTCATCACGTTGTTGGGTTTGCTGTTGCTGTCCCCTTTCATATTCAGATAGGGAGCCAGAAAGGAGATGTCGAATTCATTCGGCAGGGCATAGTCCGAACTGTCGTTGTGGTAATAAGCCTGACGCACAAATTTTAACCCTTCCACAATGGAAAGCGGTTTTGCCATCACGGCATTGGAATCGATGAAAGCGGAAAGCTTGTCGATCTTTCCAAAAGTGGCCAGCATATTGGCGCGCAATCCATTTTTTCTTTTGGTATCAATCAGAATTTCGAGGGGCATCACGCCTTTAAAATTTTTTTCGAAGAATTTAAGATCCATATACACCGGATCGGTTTTGGGAAGATCATCCAGGATAAACCCTTCGGATTTCAGCCGCATCGCTCCCGCTATGGAAAAAATCAATATCCCTGCGGTGATCCCGTAAATGGCGGTTTTGTGATGCATCGTCCAGTTTTCCAAACGGTTCAGCAGGCTGGTCAGCCAGCGGTTGCTGAGATAACTCATGTGTCTGGTTTTCGGAGCCGGTAAATAACTCAGGGCGGCAGGCAGCAGGATGATGGAAATAAAAAAGAGCAGCATGATGTTGATTCCGGCCACTACGCCGAATTCTTTCAGAACCGCACTTTTGGTAAAAGCAAACACCCCGAATCCGATGGCTGCGGCAATATTGCAAAACAGCGTGACTATCCCCATTTTGCGGATCATTTCATACAGCGCTTTTTTCTTCTCCCTGTTTTCCCGGAAGGACGTATGGTACTTGTTTAGAAAATAAATGCAGTTGGGAATGCCGATCACCACGATCAGCGGCGGGATAAGCGCATTCAGCAGCGTGATCTTATATCCGAAGAGATGCATGGTGGCGAGACTGAATGCCACGCCAATGATCACGACGAGCAGGGACAGGAGCATGGTGCTGAAGCTCCGGAAAAAAAGCAGCAGGATTAGGGCGGAAAGCAGCACCGAACCCAGCAGGAACCATTTCATTTCGGTGGCCACTTTGGTAGCCATGTTGGTGCGGATCAGCGGCAACCCACTATAATGCATGGCTAACCGGTGAGCGGTTCCGAACGCGTTCCCGAGTTGCACAATGCGGCCCACCACGGCGGTTCTGGCCGCCGAGTTCATCACCTGTTTATTCACATGGATGGCCGCCAGGTAAGTATGGGTGGAAGGATTGTATAACAGGCTGCGGTAAAATAGCTGGTTTTCAAAAGCCATGCGGGCGCTGTCCAGTTTTTCCTGGCTGTTGAATGGTCCCGAAAAAATCGGTTTGGGAATTAATTTCTGGGTACTGTCATTTTTAATCAGCATGATGGCATCCGGGATACTCAGCACCTGTTCCACACCGGATACTTTTTTTAAATCCTGATTGAGCCGGATATAATCATTGAAAAAATCGTTGGTAAAAAGCTTATCGGTCTGAATGCCCATGACCAGCAAATTCCCGTCGTCGCCAAATTTCTTAAGGAAATCCTGATAGGCCAGGTATTTCGGATTATCCGTTGGAATGGCGCGGGTGTATTCATAACTCAGTTCGATTTTGGAAGCCTCATAACCCATGAAAATACAGGCTACCGCCAGCAAAACCAGCAGTCCCAAACGGAATTTCAGAATGAAACCGGCAATACTTCCCCACATACGATGATCTGTTTAATTAAATCCATTTTTGTTTGCCCCGCAAAGAAACTTATTTTAACCGAATTTCGCAGGAATCCCCGGGATATGCTGCACAAAACAAAAGGCATTGTACTGCGCACGGTGAAATACGGAGAAACAAGCATCATTGTTACCGTTTTTACGGAATTGTTTGGTTTACAATCCTACCTGGTGAACGGTGTGCGCACAAATTCCCGGAAAGGGTCTTCAAAAACGGGTTATTTTCAGCCTGCTGCTATATTGGATCTGGTTGTTTACCGTCATGAACCGAAAAACCTGGAACGAATAAGAGAGTACCAATGGGGGCATTTGTATCAGCATATTTTTTTTGATGTGATAACGAATGCGGTCGCCCTGTTCATGATCGAGCTGCTTCAAAAATGTTTAAAACAGCCGGAAGCCAATCCGGAACTTTATCAGTTTGCGGAGGATGCCCTGATCCATCTGGACGGGGCCAGCGGTGCCGTTCAGGCTAATTTTCCGCTTTATTTTATCCTTCATGCGGCCGGGTTTTTCGGATTGCAGATCAGCGACAACTACAGCCTTCAAAAATCTTACCTCGACCTTCTCGAGGGCGTTTTTACCGGAGATAAACCGGCGCATCCCCATTATCTGGAAAGGCCCTTCAGCGAAATCACTTCCCAGCTGCTCCGGGTGATGCAGCCCGCGGAACTAACGGAAGTGCCATTGAACAAGGAAAAGAGAAGGATTTTGCTCCAGGCCTATCTGGATTTCTTCTCCCTGCATATTTCCGGATTTGGAATCATGAAAACATGGGGTGTTTTAAGGACCATTCTGGACGACCCGCCTTCATAAAATGCGGCGGCTGCGACTTTCCGGATCCAGCGGATCTTTTCCTTTGTATTCCAGGAGCACGACTCCGGGCTTTTTACCGGCCTTAAAATCGCCCAGCTTATTTTCAAACTGAAGTGCCCGGGCGCCGTTTGACGTTGCCCATTGCAGGATCCGACCGGTTTCAATTTCCGGAAAATGTTTTCTGATTGTTTTCATTTCTCCGAATACACTGAGTTGATGGTTGCTGGCTAAACTGTCGGTTCCGATTACCATCCTGCTTCCCGCCCTGATCATGGCGGGTATATCGGGCAGCCTGTTTTCTATATACAGATTGGCGTTGGGGCATAGGCAAAAAAATAAATCCGGCCCGAAAGCAGTTGCCCTGACGATGTCTTCCGCTGAAGTGAATGTATTGTGTACGAGCAGTATGTTTTTTGCGGATTCAAGCAGGCCCAGGTAATGAACCAGGCTCGTTGTGCCGGTTGGTGAAAAATGACTGTTATCTATTTTCATCGAGTCATATAAACGGGTCAGCGCACCTTGTTTGGTTTGAAAAAATTCATCTTCCGCGGCGGTTTCCTGGTTGTGGATCGTAATGGTTTTATCGGGAAAGCCCTTTCTCAATAACGTCCATAATCCGGGTGAAACAGAATATGGGGCATGCGGATTCAGGGAAACCTGACTGGCAGGGCTATCCAGCAAGGCGAATTGATCGTACAGGGCCTTCCCGGAATCAAATCGTGTTTCCGCCTGGTATGGCAGCCAGCCTGCCAGTTCAATAAAGTTGTAATAGGCGAGCCGTAATTGAGATTTTTGGAGAAGCGTGTCCGCCGTGTTGCAAATATCCCCGACCGCGACGATCCCCGTTTCCAGCATGGCCGTTTCTGCCCTGTTTATGGCCCCCTGAATTTCCTCCGGCGTGGCTTTTCGGTGGTTGATGACGGACAGGACAAAGCTGACCAGCCCTGTTTTTTCGGGAATCTGTCCTTTCAGGTGACTGAGTTCCAAATGGCAATGGCAATTGATAAACCCGGGGCTAAGCAGCCCCTGGTATATTTCCAAATCCTCACCCGCCTCGGTTTTATCCACGATCCCGTGAACGGTTCCGTCGGCGCCGGTTACCAGCACATACTTATCATCCAGCAGTTTATAACCGTCAAACAAATAGTCTGCCTGGAATTTCCGATAAGTCATGGTTCGGTTAACTTTGCAGCAATATAAATTTTTCGCAGTTATGATAGATAAACTGGAGGCCATCCGGGCAAAGTTTGAAGATCTGGGTGTGGCACTGACTAATCCGGCCATTGTGAATGACAACAGAAAATTCAGTTCTGTAAGTAAGGAATACCGTAGCCTGGAGAAAATCGTAAAATCCTATGAAATATACCGCAACCTGCTGGATGACCTGGCTTTTAACCGTGAGGCCCTCAATGGAGACGATGAGGAATTGCGCGAATTGGCCAAACTGGAGAAACCGGGCCTCGACGAAAAGAAGGGCATTATAGAAGCGGAGATCCGGCAGTTGCTTATTCCCAAGGACCCGCAGGATGAGAAGAACGCTATCCTGGAGATCCGTGCGGGAACCGGCGGAGACGAGGCCAGTCTTTTTGCCGGGGATCTGCTCAGGATGTATTTAAAGTATGCAGAAAAAAAGGGCTGGCGAACCGCCCTGCTCAATGAAAGCGAAGGCACCGTGGGGGGATATAAGGAAGTTCAGGTAGAAGTTACCGGGGAAGACGTATACGGAACCCTCAAGTTTGAAAGCGGGGTTCACCGGGTGCAGCGGGTTCCGGACACGGAGCAGAGTGGCAGGGTACATACCAGTGCGGCGACGGTGGCCGTGATGCCGGAAGCAGAAGAATTGGATTTTGAGCTAAAGGAAAGCGATGTAAAAATGGAAACCGCACGCAGTGGGGGAGCCGGTGGTCAGAACGTAAACAAGGTGGAAACGAAGGTATTGTTAACGCATCTGCCTACCGGAACCGTGGTGGTGTGCCAGACCGAAAGAACCCAATTGGGCAACCGGGAAAAAGCCATGCAGATGATGAGAACGCGCCTCTACGAAGAACAGGTGAGGAAACAGGAAGAGGAAATAGCCCGTCACCGGAAGAGCCTGGTCAGTACCGGAGACCGGAGCGCCAAGATCAGAACGTATAATTTTCCTCAGGGCAGGGTAACCGATCACCGGATAGGATTGACCATTTACAATCTTTCGGATGTGCTGAACGGGAACATCAGCGAGTTCACGGATGCGCTCCAGTTTGCAGAAAATGCGGAAAAAATAGCTAACTAACCCAACTTTCGTAGCAATAATTCCCCAGGTAATCCATAATTAAATTCCGGAAACTTATTGTAACCAAACGTTTTTATTAGTAAATTCAATTTAATATATTTTAACACTTGCTGATTAAACCATTGTTTGGAGCGGGAGTTTAAAAGAAAACAAGAGCATGGCTTATCCGGGAATACGGTTCCAGTGCATGTTTTAGCTCTTTTCAAATAGGGATGGAATGGATCCGGGATTTTTGATTCTTAAAATATTGTTATTAAGAAATAAGAAGATTCAAGATATCCGGGCAGCTTGTATCTTTGTAAAAGTTCTTTCAGCAAATCAAAAATAAATCAGGACAAAGCAATTGGCATCTGTTTTGCCTTATTAAGTTCAAATCAGTCTTTTCTATTTGACTTCACAAAAGCAGTCAATTTTCTCATAAGCAGTTAGTTTTGGTTACGGCCCCTGTTTCCACAGGGGCTTACTTTTTTTATGTAATGGAAGCTGCAGAAAAAAATTAAATAATTGATTCGTCCAGCTCAAACACGATCATTTCATTTTTCTCCACCAGGAAATGGTTAAGAGAACCAGGAGATAGCCGAGACAGGCTCCGATCACATCAGCCAGAATATCATAGAGGTCAAAATCCCGGAAAGGAATAAAGTATTTCTGCACAAATTCCATGGCCGTTCCATACAGACAGGCGATGATAAAAATGAAGAAGAAAATATGTTTGTTTTTAAAATCCGGTCTCGTGCCGTAATAGAGCGACCACAACATTACAAACAGGCCGAATATCCCTATGTGCACGTATTTGTCAAAATCAGGGATTTCAAAATTCCCCTCAGAGGGAAGCATGCTGCCGGGAAGGGCGAGCAGAATAAAGATGATGATTGTCCAGGTGACAGCCGGATATCGCCGGGACAGGATTTGTTTAACCGTTTGCATAGTAGGTAACGAAGATAAGACCCTATCCGGTTACTTTACCCATAACATACATCGCCTCCATCGTAGGCGTTTCGCTCCCTCCCTGTTTTTCCAGGGTAATAGCAAATGCATGCGCATTGGGAATGGTTTTGAGTTTCATCAGTTGTGGTTCTTCCGGCAGATCGAAGACGCCCGCATCTACCGGTTTTCCGTCCACGATGGCCCAGAGCTGATATTGTTTACCGGTTACGGGTTTTGGCAACTGGTTTACCAGCAGGTAAACTTCTTTGGAATCCGTATTCCAGTAAACCGTTGCCATACCCGAAGGCGCGGGGCTGTGGGGTACCCCGGGCATTTTCACAATGGCCATCCGGGGATCCCTGATGTGACTGATCGCGGATTCGTAGTTTTCCAGTTTGGTGTTCATGGACTGATTCGCATGGGCAAGCTGTTCCTGGCTCACCAGTAATTCTTTATACTGGGAAATGGACTGTTTGTACTGGCTGAGTAAATAAAAATTCAGCAGCACACTGCCCAGCAAAAGGATCAGGGAGGCGGCAGCAACAAAACGGGGGAAGCCGGACCGTTGAATCATCACGGGTCTTTTTAAAGAGATCCCGGGTTCCTCCGGTGTCCGGGTTTGTTCCATGCCGATCTGTGAGAATATCCTGGACTTTATTTCACGGGGAGGTGCCACATGCTGCAACCGGAGTCGGTCCTCCAACTGTTTCTCAAATACTTCCCGGGCCGCACGCACTTCAGGATGTGACATGCAGATGCTTTCGAATTCCACGCTTTCTTCCGGACTGGCCAGACCGAGAACGTAGCTCTCCACAATTCCGCTCAATATGTATTCCTGGATATTCACTTATTTTAAAAATTCTCTTAATAATATTAAGGCATTTCTAATCCGCGTTTTAACGGTCCCCAATGGAATATCCTCTATATGCGCTATTTCTTCGTGCGTATATCCCTTAAAATAGGCAAGTTCAATTAAAATGCGATGATCGGGCCGAAGTTTCGTCAGGAATTTATTTAATCCGATACTATCCGTATTGGTTCGGGTTACCTGGTCATTTCCATATACGTTATCCGTTAATTCCTGGTTTTTCCGGCTGTTGAGGTAATTTTTTGATCTGAGCAGGTCGATGGATGCATTCCGGCTGATATTCAGCATCCAGGTAAACAGTCTTCCTTTGGCCGGATCATACGTTTCGATCCTGCGCCAGATGTTCACAAAAACATCCTGCAATACATCGTTGGCTAAAGTTGCATTTTGAACGATCTGCAATACGATACTGTAAAGGGAGCCGCTGTAATGTTCATACAGGTAATTAAAAGCCTGATTATCCCTGGCTTTCAGGGCCGCGATCAATTCATGTTCGTTGTATGTTGGTGTTGAACCCAAGTATTGCAGTATATAAAAATGATACCAGCCGCCGGTTAGCCCACCAGGGAAGCATAGGCATCCGCATCCAGCAATGCGTTGATCTGGGATGGATCGGTTACGTTCATTTTAATCATCCAGCCCTTTCCGTAAGGATCACTGTTCACCAGGTCCGGCGAATTGGCCAGTTCCGGATTTAACTCGGTAATGGTTCCCGGTACGGGAAGAAAAAGATCAGATACCGTTTTTACCGCTTCCACAGTTCCGAAAATAGCGCCCGCTTCCAGGGATTTTCCGATGGTTTCCACTTCTACATAAACAATGTCTCCCAGTTCACCCTGGGCATATTCCGTAATACCGATAACAGCCGTATGTCCATCTTCCAGCCGGACCCATTCGTGATCTTTTGTATAGCGGAGATTTTTTGGAAAACTCATGCAAATTCATTTAGTGCTGCAAATATAGAAGGATTTGTATATACCCGCTCTTTGGAAAGATGCTTAACAGTTTAATTTAATCCCTGTTTTTCGAAGTAGAGCAGCAGGTGATCCTTCATGAAGTTTTCCTGTTCTATCATATTCATTTCCGGTAACGCTTTTATCTGGCGAAAGTGCGGCCATCCCTCTTCGTCCACTTTCTCCAGTTCATAAAATCCGCTTTGAGCAAACAGGCTGCAGACGGCTATATGCATCAGGTCCTGCTTTTGTTCCTTGGTAAATTTCTCCCGCACGTCGCCCAGTTCCTGAATGCCGACCAGAAAAAGGATCGTTTCCATATCCGGCTTTTTCCCAAAACGTTCCATCAGTTTAGCTTCCAGCGCCCACCACCTGAGCTGAATATCTTCTTTGCCATTCATGCGGCAAAGATAGCCCGGAGCAGGAATCTATCCGCGCATCAATTACCTTTGCCCAAATTTTTGGCTCATGTTACAGTTAGCGGTGATCAGGCAGCAGCCGGAGCTTGTCAGGGAGCGGTTAAAAGTAAAAAACTTCGACGCGGGATCCCTGATCGAATCCATTCTTTTACTTGATGATCAGAAGAAAAAGTTGCAGCTGGAACTGGAAACTGCCCAGTCCCGGCTGAATACGATTTCCAAAGAAATCGGGCAGTGGATAGCCAAAGGGGACGTGGCCAGGGCGGATGAAAAAAAACAGGAGGTCGCCGCGTTTAAAGCATCCATCCCATCCCTGCAGGAAAAATCCAGTCTCCTGGATCGGCAACTGCAGGATCTGCTGGTTAAACTGCCAAACCTGCCCGCAAAGGAAGTGCCCCCGGGCAGAACACCGGAACACAATGAGATTGTGCGCACAGGAGGGGCCCAGCCCCAATTGGCAGAAAATGCACTGGCCCATTGGGATCTGGCAAAAAAATATAACCTCATCGATTTTGAATTGGGCAACAAGATAACCGGAAGTGGTTTTCCGGTGTACATCAACCGGGGAGCCCGTTTGCAGCGGGCCCTGATCCAGTATTTCCTGGATTATAATACCGCTGCCGGTTTTACGGAGTACCAGCCGCCTTTAATGGTTAATGAGGCCAGCGCTTTTGGTACGGGTCAGTTGCCGGATAAGGAGGGACAAATGTAATTTGTTACAGAAGATAAATTTTTTCTTATTCCTACTTCCGAAGTCCCTCTCACGAATTTATACCGGGATGTGATTGTGAAAGAAAACGAACTTCCGGTGAGAATGACCGCCTATACGCCCTGTTTCCGGCGCGAGGCGGGGAGTTATGGTAAAGATGTGCGGGGTCTGAATCGTCTGCATCAGTTCGACAAAGTGGAGATCGTTCAGATCGTTCATCCGGAGAAAAGTTATGCTGTTCTGGAGGAAATGGTGCTGCACGTGGAAAAGTTGCTTCAGTCCCTGGATCTGCCCTATCGCATTCTCCGGCTTTGCGGAGGGGATATGTCTTTTGCCTCTGCCATCACATACGATTTTGAAGTTTTCAGTGCTGCCCAGAAAAAATGGCTGGAAGTGAGTTCAGTCAGCAATTTTGAGACTTTCCAGACCAACCGCATGAAGATCCGGTTTAAGGATGAACAGGGTAAAATGCAATTGTTGCATTCCCTGAACGGCAGTTCGCTGGCCCTTCCCCGGATACTCGCCTGCCTGCTGGAGAATAATCAGCAGATGGGGAAGATTGCGCTGCCGAAAGTGATGCATGCCTATTTCGGGGCTGCAGAAATAAAGGGTTGACGGTTGATCGTTGATGGTTGATAGACTTCTATTTCGAATTCACACCTGAGATCCATCAACCATCAACGATCAACCATCAACAAAACCTCCACAGCATTAAACCTTCCCGAACAATCCCCGTCCAAGGCCGGAGGTTTTCAACTCATGCGTGATCAGCGAAAAAATCAGCACTTATTGTGGCGTGCGGGGTTTGGCCCTTCAGCAGATCAGTTTAAACAGATCAGGAATCAGTCGTCCGGGAAATTGTTCCGGTCCATGCTGGAAGCCTGTCAAAAAGCACCTGTTCTGTTCGACGTGGCGGATTCCGGGCTGAAAGCCATGGTTATGGCAGCCAGGAACAATCCGTTTCCGCAACGCAGGAACTTTTCTCCCGAAGAAAAAAAGGACCTCAGGAAACAATCCGTTCAGGATATCAAAACGCTCAATGTCCGCTGGCTGCAGGAAATGACAGATACCGATGCCCAGCTTCGCGAAAAGATGTCCCTTTTCTGGCACGGGCATTTTGCCTCCAAAACAGCGAATATTTTTTATGATCAGGAACTGCTGAACATCATCCGTCAGCATGCGTTGGGAAATTTCCGCGATCTGTTATTCAGCGTGAGCAAAAGCGCTTCCATGATTCAGTTCCTGAACAATAATCAGAACAGGAAGGATCATCCCAATGAAAATTTTGCGCGGGAGCTGATGGAGCTGTTTACCCTGGGCCGCGGAAATTATACGGAACAGGATGTGAAGGAATCCGCCAGGGCCTTTACCGGATGGGGCACCCGTTTAGCGGGAGGATTCGAATTCCGCGAAAGGCAACATGATCCGGGCGGGAAAATTTTCCTGGGAAGAACCGGCAATTTTTCAGGCGACGATATTCTGGAGATCCTGCTCGGCGAAAAACAAACGGCTATTTTCATCACCCGTAAGATCTACCGGTTTTTTGTAAATGATCAGGCTGATGAAAACCGGGTGTCTGAACTGGCCACTGCGTTTTATGATAACGGGTATGATATTCAAAAACTCATGGAATCCATTTTCAGCAGTGATTGGTTTTATGATGACATCAATATCGGAGCACACATCAAGTCGCCTGTTGAATGGATCGTTGGCATTCGCCGCCAGTTGCCTCAGGACATTGGGAATCCCGAAGTGCAGGTGCTCCTGCAAAGGTTGTTGGGACAGGTTTTATTTAATCCGCCAAATGTTGCGGGCTGGCCGGGAGGAAAACACTGGATAGATAGTTCCAGCCTGATGCTGCGGTTGCGGTTTCCGCAAATCATGTATTCTGCGGATACTATTTTAGCCACGCCGAAAGATGACGATGATCTGATGATGGGATTGTTGGAAGAAAGCGCCCGGCGAAGGAGGGAAATGAACCGCGCCGGACAGATCATACATACGAGGATCCACTGGGAAACCTGCACAGATCAATTCCGGGAATCAAAAGAAGAATATCTGATCCCGGATATCCGGCAATGGCTTCTGCAATGCGGTACCGCAATAAATAATGACAGTCTGAAAAGTTTCCTGAACCTGTCGGGCAGGGATAGCCTCATTCAGTCGGCCATTATCCGGATCATGAGTACACCGGAATACCAGTTGTGCTGAGCAGGAAAACCTGGTAAAAGATCATTCAGGAGGCAGAGCGGATAAAGATTATTCAGAAGCAGGGCAGATAAAAGAATATTCACTATGCTGATCAAAAGAAGAGAATTTCTGCAACTCGGTTCGCTGGCAACCAGTTCCTTCCTGGTTCCCAAATTCCTGAAGGCCTTTGAGGGTGCCGGAAAACTGGAGACGGGCAACAAAGTGCTTGTTGTGCTTCAGTTGAGCGGAGGCAATGACGGACTGAATACGGTCATTCCCGTCCGTAATGATATTTATTACCGCGAGCGCCCGAAATTGGGAATTGCCAAAAACAAATCGCTGACGCTTTCATCGGAAGCCGGGATCCATCCGGAGCTGACCTGTCTGAAGGCATTGTATGATGAAGGGAACCTGGCTATCCTCAATCAGGTCGGCTATCCGAATCCCGACCGGTCCCATTTCCGCAGCATGGATATCTGGCAAACGGCTTCCGGCAGCAATGAGTATAGAAATACGGGATGGATCGGAAGATGGCTGGATGCGCAATGTGATCATTGTGATAAGCCAACACAGGCGCTGGAAATAGATGATATGCTCAGCCTTGCCCTGAGCGGGGACCGGATGAAAGGCATTGCCCTGCACGATCCCGCACGTTTGTACAATGCCAGCCGGGATCCCTTTTTCCGGCAGATATTACAATCGGGTAATGCGCATCCTGCAGCAGATTCCAATAATTATCTGTTCCAGGTAATGGCAGAAACAATTTCCGGCGCGGATTATATTTTTGAACAGAGCAAACTGCATCCATCACTGGCCGCTTATCCCGACACGGAAATCGGGAAGCGTTTCAAAACGATTGCTTCCCTCATTTGCTCCGGTATCAACACGCGGGTTTATTATCTGAGCCTGGGAAGTTTTGATACACATGTTAATCAGGAAGACCGCCAGCAGAAATTATTTGTGGAACTGAATGCGGCCATCCAGGCGTTTGTTTCAGATCTGAAATCAAACCATCGCTTCCACGAAGTGATGCTGATGACTTTCTCGGAGTTTGGAAGAAGGGTGGCGCAAAATGCCAGTGGTGGTACGGATCATGGAACCGCCAGCAATATGTTTCTGATCAGCGGAGCCCTGAAAAAAGCCGGGCTTTTAAATGGCATGCCGGACCTCAGTAATCTTTCCGACGGGGATCTGCAATACCAACTTGATTTCAGGAGCGTGTATGCGACGATATTGAATAAGTGGCTGGATGCGGACGATGGGAAGATCCTGGGCGCAAAATTTGAACAGATGGATTTTATCTAGCCCGATCCATGCAATGGAAAGGGCTGACCGATTTCCATCACCGTATCTTTTCCGGCATTGGCGTTTGAATATCCCGGGTTCAGGGAAGTGCAGAATTTCTGAATGTTGCTTGTGCTTCCTATACCGGCGCTGAATCCCCAGAAAACTTCCGGGTTACCCTGGAAGACGGTATTTACCAGGTCATTTTGGATTTGAGCGAGCTGGATCCCGTCGATCTCCACGGAAAGGGTCGTCGTGGGGTCATCCCAGACGATCCGCAAAATATGCCACTGGCAGTCTTCGATATTGCCGCTGTCCGGCAGAACGGGTATGGGTCCGGCCAGATCATTCGGACCCCAGTTGGACAGGTCGCCGTTACTATATATACCGGTATGGTCGTAAACGGGGTCATTGAAGTCGCTGTTTTGCCAGGTGTCGATGGGAATTCCGATGGAGTGAGGTCTATTTTGTTCTTATTCCAGACCGATCCGGCCTGGTTTATCTGATCGGGCGTTAATGTATAGCAGTTGCAACTTTCCTGAAAAGCATCTCCATTAATGATATAAGGACTCTGTGCCTGCAGCGGGGAAGGGAGGGTTGGAAAGCCGGATAACAAGGTTATATCAGGCTATGTCGGAGTTTAGTTTTCATATGTCACCGTTGACCAACCTGGTGGTTATTCAGGGTTCAAAGGATTAAGTTCAAATTCATACGGAGAAACATCTGCAAGGGCACGGTACCGGAAAAACAGATGAACATCCCGGAACAAATACGGAATCCGCCGGCTTACCAGCCCTGTTTAGCAACGCCTTCTTTAATGGCTGCCAGTGCTTTTTCTTGTCCGAGCAGGGTAGTCAGCTTATTTCCTTTTCCGTCGTGACCCTGGGCCATATAGGCGCCTTTGGCCGTTTTACTGATCACGGCATCCACAATGGGAACATTTTTCTCTTTAGTCTTTACATTATAAGCGGTAAGTATTACGG
>DASRLM010000643.1:0-2575 GCA_035648455.1 Puia sp.
GCGGTATCCGGCGCCGATCCTTCTTCCTTTAACATTTCAATCCAGCCCTGTAAGGAAGAAAGGGGTGTGCCGAGCTGGTGGGCCGTTTCTTTAGCCAGGCCCGCCCATACCTGGTTTTGGGTGGCCCGGTTGCTGGTAGTGATCGAATAGAGAATGAAAAAGACGAGTATGGCCACCAGCAGCAACTGGATGATGGGAAAATAATGAACCTGGTCGAGTAAAGCGGTATGTCCGTAGTAATACCGGTTTGCCGTATACGGAGAATCGCTCCATTTTATTTCCAGGGGCGGGTTCTGGGCGCGGAAGGTTTTCAGTTTGTCCCGCAGGTAGGTTTTATCCTGAGCAGCTTTTAGCGTATCCAGGTTAAAATAGCTGGTGATGCTGTCTTTTTCGTTGGTCTCGATGACGGGTATGGAATGTTGTTCGTTGCGGATTAGGTTCGGTAAAGTGAGGTCAGGATTGATGATGGCCTTGCTGGCGGCTAACCATTGTTCTATTTTCTGCTGTTCCTCCCGTTCGATCTTATTCGCCAGGTACTGAGAATAGAAAATGGTACCGCATACGATCCCGATGCCCAACAGGGCGAAGAGCCAGCGCCAATGGAGACGGAATCCGATCATGCCGCTAAAGTAGTTAAAGCAGTTGAAATCATATTTCGGCAACCGGTTCCGGTAGAAACCTTATTTTTGGGCCTGTTTTTTACCGCAACGAAATACTGTGCCGGCTAAAGTATCTGTAGTTATTTTAAATTTTAACGGGCGCAAATACCTGGAGCAGTTCCTCCCTTCGGTATTGGCAAGTAGTTACGCAAATATGGAAGTCGTGGTGGCGGACAATGCATCCTCCGACGACTCCCTGCTTTTCCTTAGTCAGCATTATCCCCGGGTCCGGCAGATCATATTGATCCGCAATTACGGATATGCAGGTGGTTATAACCAGGCGCTGAAGCAGGTGGATAGTGATTATTATGTATTGCTGAATTCGGATGTTGAAGTGACGCCCGGCTGGATTGATCCGGTAATCGCGCTGATGGAAAATGATCCTGTGATAGGGGCCTGTCAACCCAAGATCTTAGATTTTAACCGCCGGGATCATTTTGAATATGCGGGGGCTTCCGGCGGATGGATGGATTGGCTGGGATATCCGTTTGCCCGGGGCAGGATATTCGATATCTGTGAGCAGGACCGTGGGCAATATAATGATGCAGCGCCTATATTCTGGGCCAGCGGCGCCGCGATGTTTGTCCGTGCCTCCCTGTATCATTCGCTGAAAGGGCTGGATACATATTTTTTTGCCCACATGGAAGAGATTGACTTCTGCTGGCGGATGCAGCTGATGAATTATGCGGTGTATGTATGTCCGGAATCGGTGGTATATCATGTAGGCGGGGGTACCTTGCCGAAGGGGAATGAGAGAAAGGTATTTCTGAATTTCCGGAACAACATGATCATGCTGGCGAAAAATCTGCCCAAGCGGCAATCCTTCTGGAAAATCCCTTTACGGGTGATGATGGATGTCATTTCCGCCTGGAAGTCCCTGGCTGGCGGTGAAGCGATTTACTTTTTTGCGATCATGGAAGCGCATATGGCCTTTTTGAGATGGTTGTTTTTCAAACGGGGTCAAAGTATATTTCCGTTGAGGACGAGGGCCCGGCTCAGCGGATGGTACCAGCACAGCGTTGCCTGGAAGCATTTTGTGCAGGGAAAGAAGACTTTTGCTGAAATTGTGGGTATTAAAAGCTGATTTTTTCAATGAATCTGTTATTTTTGCAGGGTAATTAATTGATTCTTATGGAAGACGAAATAATAGAATACAAGGACCCGAAGTTGAAGGACATCACGTACAACTGGGTAAACTCGTCTGTATTCCTGTTTTATCTGGAAACATTTTGCATTATTGCGTTATTGATTGGAGCTAGTTACGGGTTATATACGCACCGGTATAAGGGTAAACCGGAAATAGTGGTACCTGCAAATACCTTATATACGCCTGAATACAAGTAACAATACTTTCTTGAGGGAGGGATGGAATGCTTAAATTTGCCGTCCCGGAACAGTTCTTATGACAGATTTTATGCGGAAGTAGCTCATTTGGTAGAGCGCGACCTTGCCAAGGTCGAGGTGGCCGGTTCGAGCCCGGTCTTCCGCTCCAGGATTCCATCCGGTAAAAGGGATGGAATTTTTTATTTGACAGCATACCCTGGTGGCGGAACAGGTAGACGCGCAGGACTTAAAATCCTGTCTGCAGAAATGCGGGTACGGGTTCGATTCCCGTCTGGGGTACCAGACCGGAAAGGCACAAGAAGTCTTTGTCTTTCCGGTTTTTTATTTCGCTGAAACCCTTATCCAGCGTGAATATCAGCTCTGCCTCATTTAATCTAGCGGTTCGATATTGAAAACCGTCAAAAACCAGTTTTTCGGGATATATCGAACCAATGATCTGTCGCTTCTGCGCAATGGTTCCTTCCTCATACAGTTTATCTAACCGGGATAGGTTTCCTATTGCCTGATCCAATAACCCGTCAATTCCCTTTACCTTTTGAGAAGAACCGGAAAGTTTAGCCTCCAGCACATAT
>DASRLM010000644.1:0-8741 GCA_035648455.1 Puia sp.
AAAGGAAACCGGATTTTACTGGACCTGAATGGCCTCACTACATTTAATTATTACAATCCGCCGAACGGATATCCTGCGCCGCAGGGCGGACTCATGGGCCTGGCCCTCCATCCGCTCCTGCTTTCCGGCAAACCCTTTGTATATGTTGCGCTGGTATATGATGTTTATCCGACTACAGGCTCACCCAACAACAACGATTGCATGGGCAGTGGTTCAGTGTCCGGTAATCCCTGTTACTACAAAACCAAGATCATCCGGTATACGTATGACCTGGTTAACCATGCCTTGGGATCACCCGTTATTGTGATGGACCATCTGATGGGCAGCAATGACCATAATTCCGGAAGACTCAAAGTAAGCCCGGTTCCCGAAAGCGATGGGAAATATCATTTGTACTATACGATCGGCGACCAGGGTGCGGGTCAGTTCAATAACGGATTAAGAACAAACAACGCACAAAACAAAGACGTGTATGAAGGGAAGATATTGCGGCTGAATACAGAAACAGACGGTGATGTGGATGATGGGGCATTCAGCCCCTGGATCCCCAACGATAACCCCATTCAGAATTCAGTGAGTGGAAAAATAAATGCAGTGTATTCCTTTGGTCACCGCAACGCGCAGGGCCTGGTGTGGGCGCATGTGGGAACGAAATACATTTTATTCAATTCGGAGCATGGCGATAAATCGGATGATGAAGTAAATGTGATCAGTGCCGGCAGAAATTATGGCTGGCCCAAAGTGGCGGGCATGTGCGATGATAATTATAACGACACCGATGCCAACCCGAATAACGATAAACTGGCGAACCAGACCATTCACAATGAACATGCTTTTTGCTCGGCAAATAATGTGGCCGAACCTTTATTTTCGTTTTTCAATGTAAACGGATCGGCCGTTCCATCCAGCGGGTCATCCAACTATACCTGGCCCACCATTGCGCCTTCCAGTATTGATTATTACGATCGGAATTACATTCCCGGATGGAATAATTCTTTGCTAGTCACTTCGCTCAAACTGGGCCTGTACCGCTTGAAACTCAAGGCTGACGGGAGTTCTGTGGATAGTTCCAGCACGGCCCAGATCACCGATACCATTCCCTACCTGCACGAATACCGCATCCGCGACCTGGCCATTGCCCCAACGGGCGATACGCTTTTCCTGGCGATAGACAGCAGTGGATCCACTTCGGGACCAACAGGCGGGTTTACCGGAAATATGCTGGCCACCAAATCGCCCGGACATATTTTGCGGATGGTCTATCTGACCCTTCTTCCGGAAGGAGCAAAAGCGCCGGCTGGTCCGAAACCTGAAAAAATAAACAGTACCCTGGTCTTTCCGAATCCGGCTACGGATCATATTCATGTACTCTGCAGGGATTTTTTACAGGCGCCGTTCCGTGCGCAGCTTTTTGATCTTTCCGGAAGAACTGTGCTCACGCAAACTTTTTCTGCAAATAATTTCGACATGTTGCTGATGAACATCCGGGAAGGATTGTATGTGTTCCGGTTGTTTGATGCCATGGGGAACCCGGTGATCACGAAAAAGATCCTGGTGATAAACAAGTGATGACTGGGATCGGCTATTTAGTTGACGATTGACCGATTTCAGGTGCGAATTCGCACATAAAGGCCGTCAACCGTCAACGGTCAACCGTCAACTATTCATATTTCCCCCACCATCTTTCTCGGGTCCACCCATTCGTCGAATTGCTCAGCGGTGACGTATCCGAGTTTTACGGCCATCTCTTTTAACGTGGTTCCTTCCTGATGCGCCTTCTGCGCAATTTCAGCGGCTTTATAATAGCCGATCTTCGGATTCAGCGCCGTCACCAGCATCAGCGAATTATTCACGTGTTTTTGAATATTGGCCTCGATGGGTTCTATGCCCACGGCACATTTGTCATTAAAACTTACACATCCGTCCCCAATCAGCCGCGCACTGTGCAGAAAATTATAAATGATCACGGGCTTAAATACATTGAGTTCAAAATGACCCGTTGCCCCGCCGATGTTTATGGCCACATCATTGCCCATCACCTGCGCACAGATCATGGTCAGCGCTTCGCACTGGGTGGGGTTTACTTTACCAGGCATAATGGATGAGCCGGGTTCATTATCGGGGATGTGCAATTCGCCGATGCCACTGCGCGGGCCGGAAGCCAGCATGCGGATATCATTGGCAATTTTCATCAGGCTCACGGCGATGGTTTTTAATGCGCCATGGCTCTCCACAATCGCATCATGCGCCGCCAGGGCCTCAAATTTATTTTCAGCCGTTACAAAAGGAAGCCCGGTGAGGCGGGCAATGTTTGCGGCAACGGAAATGGAATAATTTTCAGGGGTATTGATGCCTGTGCCTACTGCCGTGCCGCCCAGGGCCAGTTCGGCCAGGTGAGGCAGGGTATTGCGGATGGCTTTCAGTCCGTGGCTTAACTGGGATGCATAACCGCTAAATTCCTGCCCAACGGTCAGTGGCGTGGCATCCATGAAATGCGTTCGGCCGATTTTAACGACCTGCATATATTTTTTACTTTTTTCCAATAGGGTGTTTCGTAGTTTTTCGATACCGGGTATCGTAGTTTCTACGAGTATTTTATATGCAGCGATGTGCATGGCGGTCGGAAAGGTATCGTTGGAAGATTGGGATTTGTTCACATCATCGTTGGGATGCAGCACTTTTTCCTTGTCGGTCAGTTTGCCACCCTGCAGTACATGACCGCGGTAAGCTATCACTTCATTCACATTCATGTTGCTTTGCGTGCCGCTCCCCGTTTGCCACACCACCAGCGGGAAATACGCGTCCAGACTGCCTTCCAGGATCTCGTCGCAAACTTTACCGATGAGTGCTGCCTTTTCTTTGGAGAGCACGCCGGCCTCCAGGTTGGTGATGGCCGCCGCCTTTTTGAGGTAGGCAAAGGCCCGGATGATTTCCCCGGGCATGCGGTTGATATCCTGGGCGATCCTGAAATTATCTATGCTGCGCTGGGTCTGGGCACCATAGTACGCATCGGCAGGTACTTTTACTTCCCCCATGGTGTCTTTTTCTATCCGGAAATCCATTTGATTTTTTATTTTAAAATGCAAAATTAGCCACAAATTGGAACACTAATTGCTATTTCAAGGCCGTACGTCCAATTCCTTTAAAATAACCATACATGAAAAAGCCAATGCTAACCAATTATTCCGGTTCCTCCATAACGAATACATTCAAATAATCCATCCTTAGCCATTAAGGACACCGATGTTTTGCCATCTTCTGCATTATATATAATGATATCTTCCCTTTGCATTGTAGAAATTTATAGAAAAAAGGTGGGATCCGGAATCAGAACGGAGTCTGCCTTTCGTTAAAGTTGCCATGCTTGATGGCCCGGCTGATTAATCCGTAAATTATGCTGTTTCATCCAGCCGGCTAAAACCAGCCTGTTTTCTTTGAGCTGCTTCTTCCGCCCAGTCCCAAAGCACCGAGCAATCCGCGGGTGATTACGCTGGCAGCGGTTCTTTCCACCTGCCTCGCGGCTCCGCTGCTGAGTATCTTCTCCAGGGTGGAGGGTTGCGGTTTTGCCGCACCGGGCGTGGGTTTGGCCGGATCGGTTTGCCCTTTGTCAGCCGCATCCTGCAGTTTTTGGGTCAGTATTTCGTAAGCGCTTTCACCGTCTATCACCTGGTTGTATTTGCCAACGAGTTTGGATTTTGTCACGATGCCGTCTATTTCAGCCGGTGTGAGAATATCCATCCGGCTCATGGGCGGAGCGATCATGCAATGGACCAGCGGAGTGGGAATGCCTTTTTCATCGAGCATGGTCACCAGAGCCTCTCCGATACCCATTTGGGTAATGAGGTCTTCCGTTTTATAGAAAGTGGTGGTGGGATAATTTTCAGCCGCTTGTTTGATCGCCTTGCGATCGTTTGCGGTAAAGGCGCGTAAGGCATGCTGCACTTTTAATCCAAGTTGAGCCAGAATGCCAGAAGGAACATCCGTGGGGTTTTGCGTGCAGAAAAAAATACCAATTCCTTTGGAACGGATCAGTTTTATAATGGTTTCGATCTGTTTCAATAAAGCATCGCTGGCTTCTTCAAATACCAGGTGCGCCTCATCGATGAACATCACCAGTTTGGGTTTGTCGGGGTCCCCTTCTTCAGGACAGGATCCATAAAGTTCCGCCAGCAGTTGCAGCATGAAAGTGGAAAATAATTTGGGCTTGTCCTGAAGATCCGTCACCCGCAATACATTCACCATGCCGCGGCCATCACCCGAAACGCGCATCAGGTCATTCACTTCAAAACTTTTCTCTCCGAAAAAAGTATCCGCGCCCTGCTGTTGCAATCCGATCACTTTCCGCAGAATCGTTCCGGTGGATGTGGTTGCGATGGAACCATAGGCCTGCTGGATTTCCGCTTTGCCTTCGTTGCTAATGTACTGAAGCACTTTGATGAAATCCTTGAGATCCAGCAGGGGCAGTTTGTTGTCGTCGCAATATTTGAAGATCATGGCAACCAGTCCTTCCTGCGTATCGTTGAGTTCCAGGATCCTGGACAACAGGATCGGCCCGAACTCACTCACGGTGGCGCGTAAACGAACTCCCTTTTCCTGGCTCAGGGTCATGAATTCCACGGGGAAGGCCTGAGGCTTAAATGTTATTCCCAGGCTTTGACAACGGCTGTTGATTTTATCATTGGCCGTACCGGCTGCTCCGAGTCCGCTGAGATCACCCTTGATATCCATCACCAGCACCGGAACGCTGGCATTACTCAGCGCCTCGGTGATCATTTGCAGCGTTTTTGTTTTTCCGGTGCCCGTGGCACCTGCAATCAACCCGTGACGGTTCATCGTTCTCAGGGGCAGGTTGATGTCTGCGCCCGGAACAGGTTTTCCGTCAAGCATACCAATACCGATCTTCACAGATTCGCTTTTGAAGCGGTAACCATTTTTAACGATGTTTAAAAAGCTGGTCTGATCCGACATAAAGGGCTATTAAATTAAAAATAAAAAAATTCCTCGCACAAAGCCCGATCCCTCATTCTCCATTGTCAACTGTCAACTGTCAACTGTCCATTGTCAAGCAATATCTGCAACTTCTTCTCCAGTTCCAGGATCCGTTTTTCGAGGTCCGGCAAATGGCGACTGGCCGCCTGGCTTCTCAGCGCGCTGGTATAGTCGTAAGCAGGACTGCCCGTCACGACGCTGGTAGCTTTTAAAGATTTGGTTACGCCGCTCTGGGCATTTATTCTGCTGCCATCGGCAATGTGGATGTGCCCGACTATGCCTGCCTGGCCGCCCACCATCACATTCTTTCCCAGCTTGGTGCTGCCGGAAACACCTGCCTGGGCTGCGACTACCGTGTTTTGGCCTATTTCCACATTATGGCCAATCTGAATGAGATTGTCCAGTTTGGCTCCTGTACGGATCAGCGTGGAGCCGATGGTGGCGCGGTCTATGGTTGTATTGGCGCCGATCTCTACAAAATCTTCCACCACCACATTGCCCATCTGCGGAATCTTTTTGAAGCTGCCATCGGCCTGCGGTGCAAAACCAAAGCCATCGCTGCCGATCACACACCCCCCGTGAATAACCACTTCCTTTCCGATTACGCAATCGGAATAGATTTTGGCTCCGGGCAAAATGATGGTATCATCTCCGATGGTTACATGGTCCCCCAGGTAAACCTGAGGATAGATCTTCACATTGTTTCCGATTTTCACCTGCTCGCCGATAAAAGCAAAAGCACCGATAAAAATATGTTCTCCCAGTTGTGCAGATTTGGAAATATAAGAGGGTTCCTGGATGCCGGTCAATTGCTGTTTCAACATCTCCTGGTACTTCGAAAGCAACCCCGCAAAGGCGAGGTAAGCGTCCGGTACCCGGATCAGTGTGGCCTTTATTTTCTCCCTGAGTACCTGGCTCTCGTTCACCAGGATCACTGATGCCTTCGTGGTATACAAGTGATCTTCATATTTTGGGTTGGCCAGGAACGCAAGCTGACCCTGCCTGGCCTCTTCGATCTTTCCGAAGGACTCCACCAAAACCTCAGGATCCCCTTCTACCTTACCATTAATCAGTCCTGCGATCTGCACTGCAGAAAATTGCATAAGGATGTATTTGGTATGAAACAGTCTCTTTTACCTGATTCCTCAGGCAAGGTAACAAATATAGAATTTTTTCACTGCGGTCGCCAGGCTCCGGCTGATCAGGGCATTGTCCACCTGGGATATGTCTCTTACCGATCCGTCCTTGAACAGGATGTTTATTTTTTCATCCTCGGGGTTATAGGTTGTATTGGTGTGTTCTCCGGTAAAAACAAAATAGCCTGCTTCTGCTGCATTCAGCTTCAGTTCCCGCATGGCATATGCGCGATGGGATTCAAGCGTTTTGTTATCGAATGGTTCTGCCTGCAATTTAACTTTGAGCAGGCGGCGGTTGATCAGCATGCTGCTGAGTGTGGAAATTACTTTATCGCCGTGGTTCATCCATGTTTTTAATGCACCCATCACGTCATAGTCATCGAGCAGTCCAAAGGGTTGCAAATATTCCTGCGGATCCGTTGGCGAACGGGAAAGAAAAAAATCAAGCGCTGGGGAACCGGAATGCAGGTATTCGCCCGAAGCGATGATATCTTTTGCCCGCTGAATGATTTTCACCAACATGCTTTCAGCGCTCACCACGGTTTTATGCAGATAAACCTGCCAGTACATCAGGCGCCGCGCAACCAGGAATTTTTCTATGGAATAAATTCCTTTTTCCTGAACCATCAACTCGCCGTGCTGAACGGCTAGCATGTGCAGGATGCGGTCGTAGCCGATGACGCCTTCGGATACGCCGGTAAAAAAACTGTCGCGGTTCAGATAATCCATTCTGTCCACATCGAGTTGTCCCGAAACGAGCTGATGCAAAAACCTTTTTGGATACCGGTCGGTGAAGATTTCAATGGCCGTGGTCAGCGCACCGCCCAATTCTGTATTCAGTAGCTGCATGATCCGGAGCGAAACAGCTTCATGCTGTACATTTTCGATCAGTTTATTTTCCAGGGCATGGGAAAAAGGACTGTGTCCCGCATCATGAAGCAGGATAGCCGCTTTGGCGCCCAGCGATTCTGCTTCGCTGATCTCCGTGCCTTTTACCCTCAGTGTATTCAGTGCATTGCCCATCAGGTGATAGGCGCCCAGCGCATGATGCAGGCGGGTATGAACGGCCCCGGGATATACCAGATGTGCGAAACCCATTTGCTGAATGCGCCGCAATCGCTGGAAAAACGGGTGGCGGATCAGTTCCAGGATCAGGGGATGGCTGATGGTGATGAAGCCATACACCGGATCATTGATGATTTTCTGAGAACCTGCACCCATGCCACATTTGGTTTTGTTAAAAGAAGTCAAATCCAGTCCCAAATTTAGGAATGACTGGCTGATAAACTATCTTTAGAATTACGAAATACAATACTATGGCATTAGGAACGATATTATGGGTGGATGATGAGATCGAGAGCCTGCAATCGCATATTCTCTTTTTAAAAAATAAGGGTTATGAAGTGAATGCCATGACCAACGGTCTGGATGCCATCGATTTTGTGAAGGAGAATCCCGTGGACGTGGTTTTGCTGGATGAGACCATGCCGGGCATCAGCGGACTGGAAACCCTGGCCAAGATCAAGGAAGCCAACCAGCAGATCCCGGTAGTGCTGATTACCAAAAATGAAACCGAAAATCTGATGGATGAAGCCATCGGCCGGCAGATCACCGATTACCTGATCAAGCCGGTGAATCCGAACCAGGTGCTGCTGAGCCTGAAAAAGATTATCGATAATAAGAGGCTGGTGGGGGAAACCACTACCACGGCTTATCAGCAGCAATTCCGCGAACTGTTCATGGCGCTGAACGACAATCCGGATTACAATGAGTGGATGAACCTGTATAAAAAGCTGGTGTATTGGGAGCTGGAAATGGAGAAAAGCAACAGTCCCGAAATGCGGGAAGTTTTTCAGACCCAGAAACAGGAGGCCAATACGGAATTCTTTAAATTTATTTCAAAGCACTACAGTAAATGGGTGAATCCGAAACATACGGAGTCGCCCATCATGTCCCATACTTTATTGCGGAATAAAGTTTTTCCCAATCTGGAAAAGGGTGTTCCGCTGTTTTTTGTACTGATTGATAACCTGCGGTTCGACCAATGGAAAGCCATACAGCCGGTATTTGCGGAAAATTTCAGGATACAGTCGGAAGAAACTTTCTACAGCATCCTGCCAACGGCTACGCAATATTGCCGCAATGCCATATTTGCGGGACTTATGCCGATCGAAATCAATGCCCTGTATCCGACACTGTGGAAGAACGATGAAGATGAGGGTGGCAAAAATCTTTCTGAAGAGGAATTTTTCCGCAGCCAGCTGAAGCGGTTAAAACTGGATCACCTGAAAACCTCCTATACCAAAGTGCTGAACCATCAGGCGGGTCAGGATCTGGTGAATAACATGCATAACCTGATGAGCAACGATTTGAACGTGATCGTCTATAATTTTGTGGACATGCTCAGTCATGCCCGTACGGAGATGGAAGTGCTGAAAGAACTCGCCAGTGATGAAGCGAGTTACCGGAGCATCACCAGCAGTTGGTTTGAACATTCACCGCTTCATCAGGCATTGAAAAAGATCGCGGATAAAAAAATAACGATTGTTCTGGCTACCGATCACGGCAGTGTGCGGGTTAAAACGCCCTGTAAAGTGATTGGCGATAAACAAACCA
>DASRLM010000645.1:0-3652 GCA_035648455.1 Puia sp.
AAATAGGACTGGAATATTTGCGAGACCAGATAATCTTCCGGTTGCCAGTTATAAACCCGGTTTGTCGGCAGGTTACCCAGCACATATTCTATTTCTGAAGAATGAGTGGCCCCTTTTGCCGGCGGTGATTTTTCGGGTTCCCGGGTTTCCGGCCGCGGGTGTTCATACAAATACCGGTAAACCCGGCTGCCTCCCGTTTTTGCCTGCACATCAGACCATCTCCAGGTACCAAATCCGATAAAACGGTCAGAAGCAAGGTCCGTTGCTGCAGTTTCCACATCGGCATCTGTGGCTGCATAATATTCTTTCAAAATTTCATCCGCATGTTCGCTGTCCATTTTCCGCAGGACCCTGGCCATGTTTTCTTTTGTCGGCTGATCGGAACCCAAAATATTTCTCCAGTTTCCTTCCTCGGAGTTCCAGCCCACCAGCAGCGGAACTTTTGCCTGCTCACCGGCTGCATAAATAGCCAGTGGCTGTTTGGGAAAGAAATAACCATCTACGGGAAGATTTCCTTCTTTCATTTTAGAAGAGGCTTTTAAAATCTGATCAGCTGGAAGCGAACGAAGCGCTGACAGGGAGTTTACCCCGAGACTATCCGCAAAAGCAAGACCCAGCTTCTCCGCATCTGCCAGTGTTGACAGCGGTTCAAAATCCAGCAGGGAACCGCTTTCCCCGATAGCGCCTGCTATGATTTTCCTGCTTAACGGCGAGGCCATCAGGCCACTGACTGAATAGGAACCCGCCGATTCACCCGCAATGGTGATTTTTTCCGGGTCGCCGCCAAAAGCTTTGATGTTTTGCTTTACCCAACGAAGCGCAGCAGCCTGATCTAAAAATCCATAATTGCCGGAAGCATGATGGGGCGATTCCTTTGTTAGTTCCGGATGAGAGAAGAATCCGAAAATATTCAGGCGGTAGTTAACCGTTATGGCCACTATGCCGTTCCGGGACATTCTTTCTCCATCATACCGATGCTCGGAGCCATCCCCCGCCATCAGTCCGCCACCATAAAAATAAACCAGCACCGGAAGCAGGTCCTTACCGGATTTTGCCGGGGTCCATACATTGAGGTAAAGGCAATCCTCACTCACCCCGTCTGAACGGAAATTCATATCTGAATATATCGGGAGCTGCATGGCCCTTGGACCGAAATGATCTGCTTTGCGAACGCCGGTCCAGGGGCTCACCGGCTGTGGTTCCTTCCAGCGCAGATTCCCCACGGGGGGTTGTGCAAAAGGGATCCCTTTAAAAATGGTTATACCGGAAGCATAAGTTCCTTCCAGCATGCCGTCATTTGTTTTTACTATGAGCAAGGTGGATTCACTGCCTGGCTGGGCAAGAACAGTCTGGCCGGCCAACAGGGCCGGAATCAGCATTAAATAAAAATTTTTCATGCAAATCATTTATCGTTCTGGCGTGTTTTGGATTGGAGAATTGAAGTTAACTTTATTGCCGGTTATGATTGAAGAAATCCCGGATAATCTATACAAGAGTCTGACGATCCAAAACATTATTGAGGAAGCCGATGATTTTAAAAGTTTTGTTTTCAGTGGGGATCACCGGATCACGTATCAACCGGGACAGTTTCTCACGCTGGTGCATAAAACGGGTATTGAAGAAATACGGCGCTCTTATTCCATCACCTCCTCTCCGGCCTGGAAAGAACCCCTGTCTATTGGCGTTAAAAGATTGGCCAATGGCGTTTTTTCCCGCAAGCTTATAGATACGGCCCGTATAGGCGACACGATCTTAAGCACGGGTGCGGGCGGCTTTTTCCGTTTACCTGAAAATATCGATTCCTTCGGTGCTGTATTCTTTTTCGCGGCAGGCAGCGGCATTGCACCTGTTTATTCCCTGATCAAAACCCTGCTCAAAACAAATCCTGGCATACAGTTGTTTCTAATCTACAGCAACCAGTCGCCGCAAACCACTGTCTTTTACAAACCACTGCAACGGCTGGAACAGCAGTATGGAAAGAAGTTCCGTATACATTTTTTATTCAGCTCCATGTCCGATCTGAGAAGGGCCCGTTTAAACCGTGAACTGATGCTGGAATTTTTAACCCTGCAGAACTTTGAAAAAAACAGTACACTTTTTTATACCTGCGGTCCTGCGGCCTATATGCGCATGATCATTTACCTGCTGCAGGAACAGGGTTTTCCCCAGGACCACATCAAACGGGAAGATTTTAATCCGCGTCATACTGCTTTTACCAAAGCAAAACCGCCGGATACCGGAACGCACCAGGTAAGCTTTGAAGTAAATGGCCGCACCCATCATTTTAAAGTGAACTATCCTGAAACCATTCTGAAGGCAGCGCAAAGAGAAGGCATCGTTCTTCCATACAGCTGTGAAACCGGCAAATGCGGAAGCTGCGTGGCACGCTGTCTCCGGGGAGAAGTGTGGCTCTCTTACAATGAGGTGCTGACGGAAAAAGAATTGTTGCAGGGGCTGACTCTCACCTGTGTGGGTCATCCTGTTCACGGAGATGTAGTGCTGCAATCGGGAGGTGCCTAGCTGAACCGTTATGGGTTTATACCTTTATCCGCTGGAGAAATAGTCAAAAATGGCATTAAATCGAATGACATGAAAAGAGTTGTTATAACCGGAATCGGCGCCATCACCCCCTTGGGAAATTCAACGGATACCTTTTGGCAAAATGTGCTTGCCGGAAAAAGTGGCGCAGGACCAATTACCAAATTCGATACCGGCAAATTCAAGACGCGGTTCGGATGTGAGGTGAATGATTTCGAAGCGACGGATTATATAGAAAAGAAAGAGATAAAAAAATACGATCTCTTTACCCAATACGCCATTGCCGCAAGTGACCAGGCCATTCAGGATGCGGGGCTGGATTTCAAATCCATGGAGGCGGAGTTGCGGTATGAAACCGGGGTAATCTGGGCCTCGGGAAATGGGGGAATCGGCACCTTTGAGGAACAACTGAAAGAATTTTATGCGGGTGACGGCACACCCCGGTTCAGCCCCTACTTCATACCTAAAATGATCGTGGATATTGCCGCCGGCGTCATCTCCATCCGGCACCGGTTGCACGGTCCCAACTATTGCACCGTTTCGGCCTGTGCTTCTTCGAATACCGCCATCATCAATGCCTTCGATACCATCCGGCTGGGAAAAGCAACCATCATGATCGCCGGCGGTTCGGAAGCGGCCATCACACCGGCATCTCTGGGCGGGTTCAGTTCCGCACAGGCGCTTTCAAAAAGAAATGATGATCCGCAAAAGGCTTCCAGGCCATTTGACAAACACCGGGATGGATTTGTGATCGGCGAAGGCGCCGGGGCACTGGTGCTGGAAGAATGGGAACACGCCGTTAAAAGAGGCGCAACCATTCATGCCGAAATCGCAGGCGGCGGTATGGCCGCAGATGCCTATCATTTAACCGGCACGCCGCCAGACGGCCTTGGTGCGGAGCTGGGCATGGCCAGAGCCCTGGCAGATGCGGGAATTACCGCCGCCCAGGTCCAGTATGTAAATGCCCATGCCACATCCACGATCCAGGGCGACCTGAGCGAACTGTTTGCCATTCAGAAAGTATTCAAAGGGATACAGGTCACCGTTAGTGCCACCAAATCCATGACGGGTCATTTACTGGGCGCCGCAGGAGCCGTGGAAAGCATTCTCTGTA
>DASRLM010000646.1:0-2396 GCA_035648455.1 Puia sp.
GGAAATCACCAGCTTTATAGGAAAGTCGGTATTCGCGGGCATATCGTCCAATATACCGGTGATCTTAAAAAGATAGCTATTGTCCAGTTGAATCACCCTGCCCATTGCCGTTTGCCAGTTTCCAAAATATTTTTCAGCCACCGAACGGGTAAGCACAACCGTATTGGGATCGTGAAGGGCGGCCAGCTTGTCGCCGGCAAGCCATTTAAAATCAAACATGCTGAAGAACTCCGGCTCGGCATATAGAACGCCGGTTTCTTCCTTAAAGCGTTTTGTAGCGCGGCTATCGTGCTGATCATCCGGAATACTGATCAGTCCACTGCCGCCAAGGCTTAGGATAGAGGCGACATTTTTCAGCTGCGGGTAGTCGTGACGCAGGGCCTGAGCGGTTGGAAAAGGCACACCAGACTCATAATCTATGCCCTCTGTTGTTTTAAAAACAGAAACTACCCGATAGATATGATCTCTTTGTTTATGGAAGTCATCGAAGCTGGTCTCGAACCGGATCACCAGAAAAATCAGCAGGCATACCGCAATGCCCGTGGCCAGCCCGAGAATATTAATGATGGCATATCCTTTACGACTGGTGAGGTTACGGAGGGCGATTCTGAGGTGGTTTTTTAACATCGTATTATTTTTTGTTGACGGATGACGGATGACGGTCTTTATGTGCGAATCCGCACCTGATGTCGGTCAACCGTCAACCGTCATCCGTCAACGAAACAGGCTCACTCCGACCGCAGGCTCTTCACCGGATTCGCCAGCGCAGCTTTAACGGACTGATAGCTCACCGTGAGTAAAGTAATGATCAATGCGCCGGCTCCGGCGGATGCGAAGATCCACCAGGAGAGGTTGGTACGGTATTGAAAATCCTCCAGCCAGTTGCTCATGAAATAATATGCTGTAGGTATGGCAATGCAAAGCGAGATCAGGATCAGGCTCACAAAATCCTTTGACAGCATCTGCCAGAGACTAAGCACGGAAGCGCCCAGTACTTTGCGCACACCGATCTCTTTGGTTCTTTGGGCTGCGACAAAGGAGGCCAGCCCGAATAGTCCCAGGCAGGAGATCAGGATGGTGAGCCCGGCGAACAAGGCAGACAGGGTGGCCGTGCGTTTCGTTTCTTCAAACTTCCGTGCGTATTCGGCATCGACAAAATGATATTCAAAGGGGAAATTCGGATTATATTTTCTAAAAAGCATTTCGACCCTGGCCATATTGTCCGCGGTATTGTTCCGGTTGCTGAGCTTTATATTGACTACGTTAAAGCCATTGTGGCTCTTGCTGCCTTCGATAAAAACCGGCCGCATGGGCTCATACGGAGAGCCGACAATAAAATCCTGGAGAATGCCGACCACGTGGAAGGTCCGGTCATAGTCGGTGATCAGCTGACCTATGGGGTTTTTAAAACCCATGGCCTTTGCCGCGGTTTCATTCAGCAGAATCGCCGTGGAGTCTGTAGGGAATTCAGACAAGTTCATATCCCTGCCCTGGACGATCTTCAGCCCCGCCGTTTTTGCCAGATCTTCATCCGTACTGTAACGCAGGAAGTCTGTTTTGTCAAATGGCTTTTTCCCTTCCCAGGAAAGGCCCCAGGTATCGCTCCAGACTTCGGTCAGGGGGGCGCTGGTACGACTCACATTGCTGGCGATACCGGAACTCAGCAATTCGTTTTTCAGCAGGGGAAACTTTTGATCCAGGTCACCCGTGAGGAAATGATAGACCAGTCGGCTGCGGTCATACCCCGCATTCCGGTTCTGCGCATACCGGATCTGATTCATCACCACGAGCGTACTGATAACGAGGATGATCGCAAAACTGAACTGAAGGATCACCAGTACTTTGCGCGGCGTGACCGGGGCCTGTACTTTTTTAAACGTGCCTTTCAGCACCGAAACAGGTTTGAAAGAGGACAAAAAGAAAGCCGGATAACTGCCGGCCAGCAAACCGGTGATAAGGATAAAAGAAATGGCAGCCAGCCAGAAGCCAGGTTGGCTATAGGGTAAAACCAGTTGTTTATTGATTAAGAGGTCAAAGGACGGGAGGAAAAGCTGAACCAGCAATAAGGAGATCACGCCGGAAATGAAAACAACGAATAAGGATTCGCCGAGGAACTGCAGGATCAGTGCGCTTTTATAGGCACCGGCCACTTTACGTATGCCAACTTCCCTTGCCCGTTTTTCACTGCGGGCGGTACTGAGGTTCATAAAATTGATGCAGGCGATCAGCAGGATAAAAGCGGCGATCATGCCGAAAAGCCGGACGGTTTCAATTTCACCCCCAACGGCCTTTTTATTTTCAAACCGGGAATACAAGTGCCATTTGCTTTCAGGGTGAAGGAATATTTCTTCCTGTTCTTCTCCTCTGGAATGTATTTTGGTGATGTCCCTTATTTT
>DASRLM010000647.1:0-3532 GCA_035648455.1 Puia sp.
CCCAGATTGAGCTGGGCTCCGCCAACCACCGAAAAATCCCCGGATTTGAATGCATTTACGGCCGAAGTGCCGATATTATCACTCATTTTTATGCTAAACTGAGGACCGACCAGGATGCTTAGCAAAGGAATCGGCTTAAAGGATATCAGGACCGGGATGCTGAGGTAGTTCAGGTAAACATTTTTATTGGCGTATCCATCCAATTGATAAATCTGATCGAAATTGCTGGCCGTCCGAGTATTGGTCTGGTTGAATAAACGTTCCGGTTGCAGACCGAGATATTTGGTGAAATTCAGCTCGGCAAATGCACCGGCACTCAGGCCCAGTTTAAACCCATTGGAAAAAGACTGTCCACCTTCCAGTTTGGACATGTTAACACCCCCTTTCACACCCAGGTGAAATCCCTGGGCAAAGAGGCTTCCCATTGAAATAAAAAGCGCGGCTAAAATCAGTAAGGAGGCTTTTTTCATATACTGTTGATTGAAGTTTTTGAATGAGCACACAATTTATCCTGAACGGCGAAACATCGCGATTCGTTTCCTGTTAAAAAAATTTAACAGGTTGTTAAGCGGGATGCTAAAATTATACCAGAAAGGGTTGACGGATGACGGTTGACGGACTTTAATTTGGGATTCGCACCTGAAGTCGGTCAACCGTCAACCGTCAACGGTCAACAAAAAACTTAAGCCAGTTCAATCAAAGTAATCTCCGGAAGTATCCCCACCCTGCCCGGGTATCCGATAAATCCATAACCGCGGTTCACATAAAGTTTTTGTTTTCCCTCCTCGTACAGACCGGTCCACTCCTTATAAATATATTGGACCGGGCTCCATTTAAAGCCGGGGATTTCCACACCAAACTGCATACCGTGCGTATGGCCCGCAAGGGTCAGATCTATATCGCCGTATTTCGGACGGACCTCCGCGTCCCAATGGCTCGGATCATGGCTCATGAGAATTTTAAATGGATATTTTTCCGCACCGGGATAAGCTTCCCACATCTTGCCATATTTCGGAAACCGCTTTTTGGCGCTCCAGTTTTCAATGCCGATGAGGGCAATCTGGTCGGTCCCTCTTTCCAGCACCACATGTTCGTTCATCAGCAAACGCCAGCCCATATCGGTTTCTATTTTTTTGAGGTGTTCGATATTCTGCAGCCGGGCCTCCGGGCTGGGCCAATGCACATAGTCGCCGTAATCATGATTACCCAGTGTAGAGAAAACCCCCATGGGTGCTTTCAAACGGCTGAAAACATCGAAATAATCCGCCATTTCAGTTGCCCTGTCGTTGATGAGATCCCCGGTAAAAAGGATCAGGTCGGGCTTCAGATCCAGGATCATCTGAACGCCCTTCTCCACCGCTTTTTTATTGGAGAAACTGCCGGAATGGATATCGGAAACCTGTACAATTTTCAAACCCCGGAATGCAGGTGGTAAATTTTCAAAAGTCAGCGGAACCCGGTGGATATGGTAATTGTATTTATTGCTGAACCCGTATATCAGGGATGAAAACAGGCTTCCGCCCACACCGATGCCCAGCCAGCTGAGGAACAGGGAACGGGAAATGCCATCACTCACTTCGCTCGCACCCTCTGTATTCCGGAAAAAAATTTTGCCGGCGGCCCATTGCATCGCCCGCCGAATATCGTCGATCAGAAAAAAAACGGCAGCCAGCAATTTGGCAAAAAACAACCCGATCACTGTGGCAAAAATATAATTGCGTAAATTTTTCGGCCAGCGGTCGGGCTGAATAAAAGGCAGGAGGAGGAACAAAACCACAACGGCGATGGAAACGGTCCAGTATACGTTAAAAATGATCGACCGGGCACGATGAGAATTCCCCTGGCTCAGCATTTTCACCACCTGAAATACATAGAGGTCCAGGAGAACCATCACCAGGGCGATCAGCCAGGTAAAACTTACGTTGCGCATGAAAAGGATTTAAAATTCAATGAATTCGTCGAGTTGATTGTTGATCATTCGTAAAGTTTCTTCATGACCCATCCCCTGCTGATCAAACAGGGTGTCAACAATGGAAATGGGTAGTTTGTTCGGATGAACCACCGTCCGCACATAATGGAGAATGCCCGTAAGATGATCCATCCCTCTCAGGTTACCGGCCCTTCCCCGGGAAATACCCGTCAGCAGCGCCTTTTTCCCCTGCCATACTTTTTTAATGTCCGTGATGTCGATCAGGCATTTCAGCACCCCGGGAATACTGCCATTGTACTCCGGACTGATAAAAAGAAACCTGCTGGCAGGTATCAGCAAATCGTTCTCCAACTGAAGGATGGACGGATTTCTTTCCAGCACATTCAGGCCCACCAGGGAAAGAATGGGTGCCTGAATATTTTTTTCTTTTAAAAGCGACTGATAAAGTTCCGCAATACGGAGGGTATAACTTTCCTTCCGGTTGGTGCCTGATATGATGAGGTACATGTAAGTGCAAGATAGGATGAACCGGTATTTTTCTCAAGTCGCCCCGCAAGTTTGTACTTTTACAGCGCGGGGACCGAAAAAGGCAAACTAAATTTTGTACTTTTCCCGATAGGTGACATCTTTACGAGCTTTGCCGGTTATGCAACCGGGAGCCCTTTTTAAACTTGGGTTATATGGCCAGAATTATTGGTGTGGCAAATCAGAAGGGTGGAGTAGGTAAAACAACTTCCGCCATAAACCTGGCGGCAAGCCTGGCGGTGCTGGAATTCAGGACCCTGCTGGTGGATGCGGATCCTCAGGCCAACAGCACGACGGGCATTGGCTTCGACCTGCACAACATCACCCAGAGCCTGTATGACTGCATGGTTAACCAGACCCCGGCCAGGGATGTGATCCTGAAATCGGAGGTACCACACCTGGACCTGATCCCGAGCCATATTGACCTGGTGGGCGCGGAAATTGAAATGATCAACTATCCCGAACGGGAAAGTGTGTTGAAAAATATCCTGGAACCCATCCGGGGAAGCTATGATTTCATCATCATTGACTGTTCCCCTTCTCTGGGCCTGATTACGGTCAATGCGCTGACTGCTGCCGATTCGGTGATCGTACCGGTGCAGACGGAATTTTTTGCCCTGGAAGGACTTGGCAAACTGCTGAATACGGTAAAAATCGTGCAGAGCCGCCTGAATCCCAATCTCGCCATTGAAGGCATCCTGATGACCATGTACGACGGACGTCTTCGCTTGTGCAACCAGGTGGTGAGTGAGGTGCGCAAGCATTTTGACGAGATCGTTTTTAATACCATCATTCACCGGAATTCCAAGATCAGCGAAGCGCCGAGTGTGGGTAAGCCGGTGATCCTGTACGATGCGTACAGCAAGGGCGCCATGAATTACCTCAACCTGGCCAAAGAAGTATTGCAGAAAAATAACATGACCAGGATGACGATGGAAGAACGCATCCTGGAATAGCCGCATGCGAAATAAGAATCAATCATGACCAATCCGAATAAAAAAGATAAGGAAGCGCTGGGAAAAGGAATACGCTCTCTTTTACAAAATATTGACACCGATCTGAAAACGGCGGGAGGCG
>DASRLM010000648.1:0-9077 GCA_035648455.1 Puia sp.
AAGCAGCGCCATGATTGGCCAGCAGATACGAACCGCCCTTTTCGGGAAGGAAGTCTCCAAGATCAAAGAAAATAAAGAAGAATACAAGATCCAGTTGCGTAATAATGAGGTGCAGCGGCAAAATTTGTCTGACCTGCTGAATATGAAAGTAGTTTTCCGGGAGCCCACCGGCGCCATCAAACAGATCCCGATCACCAACCTGGTAAAGATAGATTATACCAGTACCTATGGCAGTATCAAAAGAAAGGCTCTGAAGCGTGTGATCACACTTTATTCCAATGTACTGAACGGGTATACGCCGACGGCGGTGAACGCACAACTGAAACAGGCCATCGATAATTTCACCTATAAAGCGGACGATGTTACCATCACGCAAACCGGAGAGGGCAAACAGCAACAGGAAACCGGCGCATTTCTTTTCAAGGCGCTCATCTATGCACTGATGACGATTTTGATCATTCTTGTAATCCAGTTTAATTCCATCAGTAAGCCGGTGATCATACTCACAGAAATCCTGTTCAGTGTGATCGGTGTATTACTCGGTTTTGGGTTTACCGGGATGACGATTTCGGTGGTGATGACGGGATTGGGTATTGTGGGTCTGGCTGGCATCGTAGTAAAAAACGGGATACTGGTGATTGAATTTGCCGATGTGCTGAGGAGTCGTGGCCTGAAAACAAGGGAAGCCCTGATACAGGCAGGGAAAACCAGGATCATCCCGGTTATGCTGACGGCGTTGGCCGCCATCCTGGCGCTGATTCCACTGGCTATCGGATTCAACATCAATTTCATTTCCCTGTTTGCCGAACTCAATCCGCACATCTTTTTTGGCGGCGACAGTGCCGTATTCTGGAAACCATTGTCCTGGACCATCATTTTCGGTCTGGCTTTTGCCTTTTTTATGACGCTCATCATACTGCCCAGCATGTATCTGATTGCGGAAAGACTCAAACGCCCCATGCGCCGGTACTTCGGCGGAAAATGGATCTCCATGATGGGCATCCCGCCACTGACTTTTATTTTCCTGCTGGTCCTGGTTCCGGTGACCCTTGTGCGTCATGCCATTGAAAAAGCAAGGCGCAGAAGGCGGCTGGCCGGAAAAGGAGTGAGTGAAACCTGGATCGGATCCTGGTTCTGATTCCAATTTTTTTTTCTGAAAGCCGGCCATTCCAAGGCCGGCTTATTTTTACAACATTTTTTCTTTGAGAAATAATCACGAAATAGATTAGAGGATTTAAGGGGAGGAGCTGCAATTTGTGGAAATAGAGTTGGATGCGCAGGAAACCGTGATTGGAAGGATCATACAATACAGTCCGCAAATGGGCTCCCGCAAAGAGGAAGCTGGTATTTAAGGGGACTTGGAAATATGATCGACAGGCAAGGATTTTAATTATTTCCTGCTGGACATCTTGGCCAGTAAGCGAAGTATTTCCAAGTAGAGCCAAACAATGGTTACCAGCAATCCGAAAGCGCCATACCATTCCATATATTTGGGTGCGCCGGCAGCAACTCCTTTTTCGATCATGTCAAAATCCAGGATGAGATTCAGCGCAGCAATAGCCACCACAAACAAAGAGAAAGCGATGCCCATAGCGGATCCCTCATGAATAAAGGCGATGTCTATACCAAACATGCGGAGCACCATGGACAGGATATAAAAAACGGCAATGCCGGCAGTCGCAATAAAGATCACGGACCGGAATTTTTCTGTGGCTCTGATTATACGAAAACGATACAACAGGTACATGGCGATCACCGCACCAAAGGTCAGCAGCACGGCCTGGGTAACGATACCGGGAGCTGTTTTCGCAAATACATTATTATATACGGCAGAGATTCCGCCTACGAAAACACCTTCCAGTAACCCGTAGACAGGCGTCAGGTAAGCGGCCCAGGTTTGTTTATAGACTATCACCAGGGCAACGATAAATCCAAGGATGGCGGATCCCATGATCCAGGGCATCACATTTACCCCGTCGTAAAATGCCTTCCAGGTTAAAGACGCGGATGCCATCACCAGCAGGAACAACAGAAAAAACTTATTGAGTGTTCCTTTTTCCGTCATTGTTCCTTCGCCCGGAATAGTAATGGTATTCTGAAACACATTGAGTGCCGGGTTGCCTGATTTAAAAATAGCCATAGTTAATATGCGTTTTGGATAGGCAATTTACAACAAAGTAAAGGCATTGTAAAGGGGGTTATCAGGGGAATCCAGAACTAATATAATTTTAACAAAATCTAACGGATTTCATGAAACTTTGTACAGAATATAAAATGACTCTTACGGTTTACCTTCCCGTGGAGGCGTTTGCGGCGGTCTGTTATTTCGCCGGTGTGGCGGCGGTTGCTGACGAGGTGGTTGCTGATGTGGCGGCTGTTGCCGGGGTGGTTGCTGTCGGGACGGTTGCTGACGCAGCATTTTCTTTTTACGGTCGGCCTTATCCAGTATTTTCAGGCTGAACTGCCCGGTAAGATCCACATTCACCAATTCTTCTTCCTTTGGTTTACCGGTATTTACTTCAACGGCGCCCAGGTCGTCCGGAATAATATTCTGCTGGTTCAGTTTCTTGATTTGTTTTACCCGTTCAATTAAGAGGGGGTATTGCTTGTTGCTGTCCGGCAACACATACCACATCAGGTTTTTAAAGATGTCCTTTTTAATGAGCAGGGCATTTCCTTTCGCTACCTGAAGGGTGTCTGCATTGTCCGGAAATTGCTGAAGCGCATCAAGATAGGTATCCAGTTCGTAATTCAAACAGCATTTCAGGCGTCCACACTGACCACTGAGTTTACTTTGATTGATGGAAAGATTTTGATAACGGGCGGCCGTGGTATTGACAGATTTAAAATCTGTGAGCCAGGTGCTGCAGCAAAGTTCGCGGCCGCAGCTGCCGATGCCTCCAACCTTGCCGGCTTCCTGACGCGCACCGATCTGGCGCATTTCCACTTTCACCCGGAATTCCGAAGCAAAGATCTTGATGAGTTCCCGGAAATCGACCCGGTCATCCGCTATATAATAGAATGTGGCTTTGCGGCCATCGGCCTGAATTTCCACCTGGGACACTTTCATGTTCAGCTTCAACTGGCGGGCAATGGCGCGCGAACGGATCACCGCTTCCTTTTCCCTGGCCTTGTTTTGCTGGAGCATATCCAGATCGCGTTCGGTTGAACGGCGCAGGATCTTTTTCATGTCCGGATGAAATTCATCCACATTCTTTTTCTTCAGCTGTATTCTGACAAGCTCTCCCGTTAGGCTTACCTCTCCTACATCAAAGCCGCCGACTCCTTCCACACTCACCTGATCTCCTTTTTCGAAGATCTGCATTGTCGGATTCCGGAAAAAATCTTTCCGGCTGCCCTGATTAAAACTTATCTCAACCACCCGGCACACGCTGGCCGGATCATGAAAAGGAAGGTTTGAGAGCCAGTCAAATACATTCATCCGATTACAACTCCCGGTGCCACAGCTTCCATGGCTTTTGCACCCGGTTGGCTTGCCACCGGCAGAGCCACAATTAGTACATCCCATATGTATTGATTAACCAGCAATTGTCAAATATACTAAGTTCCTAGGTCACCACCGCCACTTCGTGGTTATGGAGAATGTGATAAAAGCGGATGGTTAGTGCATGGAACAGCATTTTGGCATGCGCATTCCGTTCTATATAATAAATGGCATTGTTGATCTCTTCAATAATGGCCTGCTGGCAAACCACATCGGCAATGCGGTTGAGGCGCAAAGCAAAATCCTGCTCATCATCCGGAAGCCCTGTCACATGTTCACCCCGCATCCTTAACCGGATGGCCTGTTCCAGCAGGTGACTGAAATACTGGAGGAATTGTTTCTGGCGTTCCCTGCCCATCCTGCTGATGTCTTCAATCCATTTCATTTGCGCTACCGGTCCTGATTTTAGTATGCCATTCAGCCAGTCCCTCAGCATACCCTGCCAGTCTTCCGGCTTTTCCTGCAATAGCCTCAGCGCTTCCCTATAATTCTGCTGGCTCACGGCAGCCAGGTTTCTGGCCTGTTCGGCGGAAAAGCCGCCCTGCGCCTGAATTGCTTTTTCTATATCGTGCAAATCCGGTTTGGGTAATTTAATGATCTGCAGCCGGGAGAGCATGGTGGGCAGGATCCTGGATTCGTTTTCGGTTACCAGTAGAAAGAGGGTATCCGGTGGTGGTTCTTCAATCAGTTTCAGCAATTTGTTTCCTTCATTTCCCAGGAGTTCCGGCATCCAGATGATCTGGATCTTGTAACCGCCCTCAAAACTTTTTAAACTCAGTTTGCGGTTGATTTCATTACACTCATAAGCGCTGATATTGCCCTGTTTATTTTCCGCCTGAATATACTGGAGCCAGTCATACAGGTTGCCGTAAGGCGAATGGAAAATGAATTCGCGCCACTCGGCAATAAAATCAGCACTGAGCGGTTTATCGCCTGGTTTACGGGTGAACACCGGATAAACATAGTGGATATCCGGATGAATAAGTTGAGCTGCTTTTACGCAGGACGAACAAACGCCGCAGCTTTCAGCCGGAAGTGTATCCAGGGAAAGGGTTTGAAAAAGTAAATCGTTGGCCGCTGTTTTACGGGTGACGCTGTCGCAAACCAGGTATTGGGCAAATGCCAGCGCCAGGGGCAATGCACCGCAGCCTTCCGCCCCGGTTAACAGTATAGCATGACTGAGCCGGCTGTTCTGAACCATGGACCGCAGCTTGCCCTTGATTTCTTCCAGACCAATTACCTGATTGAAAAACATTCCGGAATATAGCGGAATTTAATTGAGATAATGCGTTATTTCTTCACTCATCGGGGTAACCTTGCTGGGGAACACGGCAATCAATTTCCCATTTTCATCCAGCAGGAATTTGGTAAAATTCCATTTGATTACAGGCTCTTCAACACCGAGATCCTTTGCCTGTTCCGTCAGGTATTTAAAGAGCGGCGAAATGTTTTCTCCAACCACATCCACTTTGGCTGCCATTGGAAAAGTAACGCCATAGTTCTTCTTGCAGAATTCCTGGATCTCTGAGTTGGTTCCGGGTTCCTGTCCGCCGAAATTATTTGCGGGAAATCCAACGATCACCAGTTTGTCCTTGTACTTGTCATACAATTTCTGCAGCTCGGTATACTGTGGCGTAAAGCCGCATTTGGATGCGGTATTTACAATCAGCAGTTTTTTCCCTTTATAAGCGCTGAGGTCAATCGTTCCTCCGTCCAGCGCAGGAACTTTAAAATCATATACACCCATGGTAAACATTAAGAGAAGTGGAATAAGTAATAAGCGTAACATAAAATATCGTTTTAATAATAAGGATAAAATTGATGCTGATCAAAGGTATGCCAATGGATGTATGAAATCACTGCCGTTCGTAACATCCAAGGTCCTGTTCACCGGCAGACCGGATGAATCCGTCGAGATCCACCCCGATTCCTTCATCTGCTCCCCGGGCCAGGGCGGGCGATCCTGCCTGCAGGTGGAAGTCGTACAACCCCTTGCGGTTGTCCGTGCTCATGAACAACGGATCCGTATTCAGTAAAAGGGCGGAACTGTCCGCATTTTGCGGGTAATTTTGTTGTTTCAGTATCACGTGATCAAAAAGGACCTGAAAGCTCCCGCTTCCTTCCCGGGATAGCAGGGCCTCATCAGGGATACCGGTATCTCCCCAGAGAATGCAATTGCTGAAAACGGCCTGCAGGTCGCCGGTCGGCAACTGGCTGCCCGGCTGGCCGGCATCCGAAACGGTTAATACCGGATACTGATGCAGTAAAACAGGTGTGGAAAAGGAAGCCGCGGTACACTGGATAAAATGATAGCTTCCTCCGGCGGCAATCACGATGTTTTTTCCGCAATTGCTGATCAGGCAATTGACGGCCTCAATACTGGATTGAATTCCGTAGATCCCTGCATCCAGGGAGTTGTCGATGATGCATTGATTCAGCAGGAGCTTAGGAGATGCGTCCAGGGATGGCCCTTCGGCAACGAGTGACTGATTTCCGTTTCTCAGAACGGCATACTGCAATACATTATTTATACTGGCAGGACTGAAATAGATTCCCGGCCAGGAGCCCGGATAGGAGGCATAGGGTTGATCCAATCGGTCACCGTTGAAATAAACACGCAGGCTGTCTTCTGCCTGTCCCGCTACAAGTAAAGTGCCGTCTATCAGCAACGGTGCATTGGCATGAAAATAAATCCGGCATCCCGGCCCGATGCTGAGTACGGCGTTGCTGTCCACCCGCAAACTTCCTGAAATAACATAAGGCAGATCGTTGTTCCAGCTGATATTGCCCCGGATCACCTGATTGCTGAGAAAATGCGCATTCTGGCCCCAGGCGCTGAGTTTTATGAAACGTTCGTTACCATTATAATCAATGCGGATGCTGTCCTGCATTATAAAAGCCTCGGGTTTAGCATCAGGGTTAATATAAACTGATATAAAAATATAAAGGCTGTCGTTGGCATCCAGGGTCAGGTTGCCGGCAATAGGTCCCGGCGATCCGTTGATGTTGAGCAGGAAGGGGGAATTTTTGCCACCCACCAGGCTGATGCCGGTGATCAGTAATTTCTGGTCGTTGGGATTATAAACCCGCACCTGCTGCGTAATGGAACCGGTGGAAGTAAATAAAGTATCAAAATAAACGGAGTCCGATGAAAAGCCGAGTAAGGCATTGCTGCCGGCAATGTAGGTATCTTTTTTGCAGGCTAACAGGAACAATCCTGCGGCCAGGCCCAGGAGCAGGGATTTGCGCATGTTGAACAAAAGTAGCAACTACCCGATGATTGTCAAAACAGGACCATCCTATCCCGAAACGCTGTGTGCGAGGGCAGCGATGCTCAGGCATGTTCCGGGCAATTGCAGGAGGATTTGCGCAGCGGCATCCAGGGTGGATCCCGTGGTAATCACATCATCCACGAGCAGGATGTGTTTGCCGGCGAGTAGTTCCGGTTTTTTAACCAGGAATTTATTGGTCATATTCTGCCAGCGCTGAATCCTGTTTTTATGTGTTTGGGTAGCGGTTCCGACGATCCGCACCAGGGCGCCTGTTATCAGAGGAATGTGCAGGACATTTGAAATGCCTTCACTCAGAACGGCGGCCTGGTTGTAACCCCGTTTTTTTTCCCGGGAAGCAAAGAGGGGTAGAGGGACGATCAATTCACAGTTTTGAAAACGCCCGGAATATTTAAGGGCGTCACCTACGCATTGGCCAAAATATAATCCGATTTCTTTTCTGCCTTTATACTTGAACCGGTGAAGACTTTGCTGAACGGCCGAATTTTTGGTGAAATAAAGGTGGGCGCTGGCTGCACGGATCTCTGCACGACCCCAGAAAATTTTTTCTACGGGATTGCCCGCATGCTGTTCAAATCCGGTCAGCGGCATGGAAGCCAGGCAATACATGCAGAAGATTGTTTTTTCCGGGAGCAGGTCGGTACCGCAACCGCAGCAGGTATGCGGAAAAAAAAGATGGGCCAGTGCCGGTAAAAAGGTGATGCGGGAACTCATACTATTGATGCACTAATCCGGGCCCGCTTAAAATAAATATTTATATACTTCTTCCACCTTACCCATCATCACCACTTCAATCTGATGGGAATGATTTTTTAATCCTTTCTGATTGTATTTGGAAACCAGTATTTTGCTGAATCCGAGTTTCTCTGCTTCTGCAATCCGTTGTCCAATCCTGTTCACTGCACGGATCTCTCCGCTTAACCCAACTTCACCGGCGAAGCAGATATCAGAAGGCAGGGGAACATCTTCAAATGAGCTTAACAAAGAACTGAGCACCGCCAGGTCAATAGAAGGATCCTCTACTTTCAGACCGCCCGCAATATTCAGAAAAACATCTTTAATGCCAAAGTGAAATCCCCCTCTTTTTTCCAGCACGGCCAGTAACAGCTGAAGTCTGCGCAGATCAAAACCACTCACTGTTCTTTGCGGCGTGCCGTACACGGAGGGCGTAACCAGCGCCTGCACCTCAATCAGCAGGGGCCTTTGTCCCTCTATGCTCGCGGCGATGGCCGTACCGCTGAGCCGGTCCTCTTTCTGGGTGATCAGGATCTCACTGGGGTTATTCACCTGCTGCATACCTTCATCCGTCATCTCATAGATGCCGAGTTCCGCAGTACTGCCGAACCTGTTTTTCAGGGTTCTTAAAATACGATACGTATAATGACGGTCTCCTTCAAACTGCAATACGGTATCCACCATGTGTTCCAGAATTTTGGGCCCCGCAATATTTCCTTCTTTGGTGATGTGGCCGATCAGGAAAACAGGTGTGTTCGTTTCTTTGGCGAAGCGTTGAAATTCTGCGGCGCATTCCCGGATCTGCGAAACACTCCCGGGGGTTGATTCGATGTAAGATGATTGCAGTGTTTGAATGGAATCCACAATCACCACCTGGGGGTTTAGTTTTTTAATTTCCTGAAAAATGGATTGGGTGGAAGTTTCGGTGAGCAGGTAGAAGTTGTCATTATTATTCATCAGCTTCAGGTCCCCGACTTTTAACCGGTCGGCCCGCATACGTATTTGTTGTTCACTTTCTTCCCCGCTGATGTAAAGGGTAACAATATTTTTAAGCATTAATCCGATCTGGAGAAACAAAGTGCTTTTTCCGATTCCCGGTTCTCCGGCAACGAGCACCAAACTTCCGGTAACTATGCCGCCACCCAGTACCCTGTTTAATTCGGCATCCGGCGTAACGATTCTTTTTTCTTCGGCACTGAGTACTTCATGAATGGAAATGGTTTTAATTTCTTTTTTTCCGGGAGAAAAATTTTTCCAGGCTGCTTCGCCCGGCCGGTCATCTTTGGTAATCACTTCTTCCACATACGTATTCCATTGTTCGCAGGAAGGACATTTTCCCACCCATTTTGCACTTTCATTTCCGCAATTACTGCAAAAGAATGCGGTTTTTATTTTGCTCATTCGCTAAAGGTAAAGGCTCGATGTACAAAAAGTAAAAAGGCCGGCTACCAGAGCCGACCTTTTACTTACTAACCCATTAAATTCTTCCACTAAATTACAAAATCAGGTCACATAACAAAATTAATTTTTGTTCCTGTTAATAACTT
>DASRLM010000649.1:0-6203 GCA_035648455.1 Puia sp.
CCGTGTGGATAAGCAATTAAACAAAGTGGTCCGGGAAAATCCATTGCCGGTCTTAATATGCACGGAAGGATCGAACTTTCATCAGTATCTGAAAATTGCTGATCGTCAGGAGATTATCGTTGGTCATCTCAATGGAAGCAAACAGAATGAGAAGGCGCATCACATTATTGAGGAAGCGTGGCCGGTGATCAGGCAAATAAACGAGAGACACAACCAGGAAAGGTTACAGGAACTTTCCGGTGCATTAGGTGCAGGGAAACTGGTTACCGATTACAATGACATCTGGACGGCAGTTCAGGATGGTAAAGGAAAAACATTATTTATTCAACAGGGCTATTTTCAGCCTGCCCGTTTGGAGAACGGCATCCTTGAACTGGTGCCTGCTGAACAGGTGGGTGAAATCAATGTGGTTGATGATATCATAGATGAAATGATCGAAATGAATTTGAAGAATGGCGGTGATGCCGTATTTCTTTCTAAAATTGAATTGGAAAGTTTTAACGGTCTGGCGTTAACAACGCGGTATTAATACTACGGTTAATGGTTTTCCTGACGGCCCTTGATGCCGGCCAGAGATTGCCTTAATTTATCGGCTGCACCGCTTATGGCCTCCTCCAGGGTGGAAGCGGTATTGCTGGCAACCACCGGTTGCAGTCCTTTCGGCCGGACTTCCAGCAAACAGCGTTTGTCATTGGGCCCGTTCTTATTGCCATTCTCGTCGGAAAGATGGGCTTCTGCCCACATAAGGCGATCGCTGTAATGTTCCAGTGCATCAGAGATCATTCCTTGAAACGCTGCAATCTGTTCCTGGCTGATTTTGATATTATTTTCTGAATTGATTTGAACTTGCATCGTTGGAATTTTATTTTGTTTGAGAGCATTATTCCGTGAGCCGGATGATGGCGAACCCGGATTGTTGATTATTTCTGTAAGGTACAGCTACTTCATCAGATGAGATCCGGTGCGCTTGCTGGAAGTCCGGGGTCCGGTCTATTTTCCAGAAAATTAGGGCATCATCAGTAGGCTGGCCGTTTACGCTTAAAGCGGTTGTGGCGCTGAATTCATTTGAATCCCGGATCCGGTTGCTGTACATGATGTACACTTTATTTTTTACCGGGAATATCAGGTAAGACAGGGAAGGGGAATTCAGTTCGGTTGTCTGTTCCGTGTTGATGATCCCGGTCCATGTACTGTCCTGCATTCTGAGCGGGAAATAAAACATAGTCAGGTTTCCCCGGTTGAACAAGGAACGGATGCCCTGCAGGCCTTTTTTCACAGTATATCCGTTTTGATTGAGCGACGATACATCATTTTCGCTTCCGGAGAAACCGGCCATCAGATAAACCGGGTCCCAGGGATCTATGTCTGGCGGGAACAGATCCCTGGAATCTTCCGGCCTTCCATATTCCTTAAACAGCATATAACCCTCGCCCGGAACGGAAATGAAACTTTCATTGCTTAAGTTTTGATTTCTTAACTGGCCTGCCAACGAATTAAACTGGTAAGAAGAATCGAAATCAAACCGGTTTTGTGTCATCGAATAATGACTTACCTGAACATTTTTTAAAGAAGTTTTCCGGTACCGGGATAACAATCCGATGCTCATTTCCAGATGTTCATTATCAATGGACATGGCAATGTCTTCCATAGTATAATAGGGTGAAAGCGGAATCTCCTGATAATAAAAACTTTTTCCATCGTCGTAGATATGGAAAAGTAAATAATTCAGACTGGTGATGGATGCGGAAGCCATCAGCCACTCCCCGTTATTGGCCAGTTTAACGGGGAGGTTGTCAAAATTCTCGGCCGGGAAGGAAACGAAACCATCCTGGATACAGGGTTGGGTGAAGTAGGAATGCTCCAGAACCTTGTGATATAATATATTCCATCCTCCGTCAAAAAGAATGGTATGCAATCTGGGTGATTGTCCGGGCCTGAACTCAAAACCGATTAAAAGAATTTTTGACAGGTCCTCCGAGCGCACCAGCAAAAACCGCGTACCCGGGGCGGAAAACGGAAAACTGTCCAGCAACAGCGTGCTACTTTCTGATGTTTCAGTTGCTGCATACCGGTTGATAGAAACATTTGTTTTCCCGGATGCTGCGGACAAAATCAACTGATCAAAAAAGGATTTGCCGTTAACCAGGTATTCTTTGATTGTTCCGGGAATAGCCAGGGCAGGCATTTCCTTTACAAAATGCAAACGGTTGTCGAAAACGGCGAAACTTTGATTTTCCAAAACGAAGGATGATTCGTGCCGGTTACTTATTTTCCGGATTTCTTCTTTTTCCGCCCAGTAATGGTCTCCCGATTTTCCAATAACCTGGAAAGTATTGGGAGAACGAACGTTTAAGTAAGAAGAATAATTAACCCGTTGGGCAAATAAAAAACCCGGGAAGAGGAAGGAAAGAAAGAAGCAATATTTAGTTATCTGGCACACGGGATGAAAGCACCTTGAAGTTAGCACTAATTTGAATGTAAAGCGGATTGTATCAAAACCAGTAAGGGAGACTCTTGTTGCGGGTCAGACCATCTGTTGGGGAAGTTATTGAAGGTAACATGGAGCCGCCGTATGAAATTCATTTGATTGAATTTGAATCGGAGCAGGATTTTCAGCGTTTCATGGGCGATGAGGAAAGGAAAAAATTCCTTTATCTGAAGGAGCAATCCATCAGATCCGTGGTTCTGATAAAAGGGGTTCAATTAAGCTGAGCAGGTCTTTATATGGAGGGCTTGAATTTTTCAGCATTGAACTGATCCGACTGTCCCCTGAGGATGGATAATGATTTCCAGTTTTGACCACTGATCACTTTCGCCAAAAAAACGATTTGACCCACATGGTAGGCATAATGCGTAAGCTGACGGTTCAGGGCCTCTGTGACCGTATGTTTTTCGTGCCGGATCGAAACGATGCTTAATAAGTCCTTTTCCTGCAATTCATCCAGCGCGGACAGCAGACATTCCCAGCCTTCGTTCCATCGGGCCATCAGTAAATCCCGGGAGTTCAGGTCATTCTCAAATTCTGATTCCCTGTTCCGCCAGCTCTTTTCGCCATCCGATGTGAGGAAATCGGTAAACCGGGAACGCATATTTCCCCAGAGGTGCTTGACGATGGTGGATACGCTGTTGCTTTGCTCATTGATCTGCCAGAAGAGTTTTTCTTCGGGAATCTGGGCCATGGATTTTTCCCCGAGTGCTTTATATTGTGAAAATTGTTTTTTTGCGCTATCCAGATAATTGCCTTGCATCACCTGCTGGTTTTAAGTTTAAGTGCCGGTACAACCGGCCGGAAGGATTTTTATTCTGAAACCGGTCATATTGTTCCCTGCTTTGGATCGGGGGACTGTTTACGATTCGTTTACCGGTATAAAAATACTAAAAACGGAGCCAATTCCAGGATCGCCCGTCGCGTTTATGAACCCTTTATTGTTCCGGATGATTTTTTTACAAATGGTCAGTCCTATTCCGGTTCCCGTATAACCGGACTTTGGGTGCAGCCGTTGGAACAGTTCAAATATTTTATTGCCATAAGGATTTTGTGCGGAACACTGACATGCAATGACTACCGGCTGATCATGTGGGAAAACATATTTCCGCTGGATTTTGTGTATCCGGGCGGAATTACAAAGAGATTGTCCGGAAAACTTTGTTTTTCCGCTTTTACCAGCACCATATTCATGGAATAATCCTTTTCCGAATCCTGCATTTTCACGAGATATCCCGCACATCCGGCCTTTTCCAGCGCCTGCATCATGTCGATCTGATATCCGGCGCGGCCCCCGCTCAATTTTTTAAAGACTTCGTAACCCGGTATGTCGGTGCTTGTCCATAGGTCCATCGTAGAAGTTGATTTAAACATCCCGCTGCCGCTTGTCGTGGTCAGTTTAACATGTGTGCACCTGTATCCCTGTATGTTTTCCGTGCCGATTTTGGTGACCTGGTAAGCCGATCTTCCGGAATTGATCAGGCTGCTGTCAATGATGTTCAGGGAATAGGTCCTGCTGTCCGGATACAGGCTAATGCTGTATTTTGGGTTGTTGGCATGACCAATAACAATCATCTGGTTGCTCATGGCTCCTGGTATATTGATCCGCATTTCAGAGCGTCCGTTTCCGGAGCCGGTGATATACGATTTAGCCGTATCCTTTGAAACAGCTCCCTTGGAAGAAGTGCTGGTGGTGACCGTCTCATATAAATAACCGCTGCCTCCGTTTCCGGAAGTAAAACTTTTAATGGCTGCGGCAGAATCGGCCGCGGATACCCCACCGCCGCCGGCCAGCAAACCCAATGCTTTCATGGTTAGATCGGCCGCCGAAGTATCGTTGGGATTCTGCTGGGCGGCTTTCGCAAATGCACCCAAAACGCTGTTCGTTGCCGCGGTATCTGCCGGTACGGTGGAGTTGGCCGCCGGATTAGCATTGCCTGTTGTATAGGTATTATTGGATTTGGGCTTGGCCTGCGTTGAATTATCCACTTTGTCCAGCGCCTTATTGGTAGTTGACGTGGTCTTATTGTCGGCCCGGTTTTGAGCCGTTTGTTTCACATCATTTAAAATTTGTTTAAAAAACTGGCCGTTCACGGCACCGGCATAGCCGAAAATGATCATCCCGGTCACGATGGCGGATTTTATTATTGTCTTTTTCATCCTGTCTTGTTTTTGAAGTTCAAAAATGAATTTTTATAAACAGGGTTGGCCGGATAAACGACAAACGTATTTGAATAATCGGCAGACAGACGTCCGGAATTTTGCGGCGATTATGATTTGTGAAAAGGGCTGCAAATACAGATCTTTAACCAGACAGATTCAACCTTTTTCAATTCACTTATGGAGAATTCATTCCTGTACCTGTTCCTTTGCCTGCTTGCCGGCATTGCCGTCATCGTTCTGCTCACGGCCAAATACAGGGTGCATGCATTTTTTGCATTGATTATCGCCTGTTTTGTGGTGGGACTGGGCGTTCATCTGCCCGTTCAATCGGTGGTTGCTTCCATTAAGAACGGTTTTGGGGATATCATGAAATCCCTGGGACTGATCATTGTATTTGGAACTACCCTGGGCGTTTTGCTGGAACACAGCGGCAGTACCAAAGTCATGGCCTCCTTCATTTTAAAAAGGACCGGGGAAAGGTATGCGGCTCTTGCGATGTCTATAACCGGTTTTTTTGTCGGCCTTCCCATATTCTGTGATTCCGGGTTTATTGTGCTGAGTGGCCTGAACAAATCGCTGGCAAAACGAACCGGCACATCCCTGGCGATCATGTCTGTTTCCCTGGCAACGGGTTTGTATTCCGTTCATTGTTTGATACCGCCTCATCCGGGTGCGGCTGCAGCGGCAGGGCTATTGGGGGTTGACTTTGGGAAATTGATCCTTATGGGGATCATTGTGGCCCTTCCGGCCGCATTTGCCGGTTATTTATGGGCGAACCATGCCGGTAAAAAAACAGCAAAGCAGTTTATCCATGAGGAGACGGAAAAGGAAACGGAACCGTCGCAACCACCCACTGTAATGCGGGCATTTCTACCGGTGATGGTACCGATCGCCCTGATTGCCGTAAAATCTTTTTTCATCCTGGATGCGGTTGCCGCGCCGGCATGGTTGAATGCCTTGCTGGCGTTGGGTGATCCGGTCATTGCCTTAGCCATTGGCGTTGTTCTGGCACTGCCCTACGGCCAACTGAAAAAAAAGGAAACACTTCCGTCATTGCTCCGGGATGCGGCTGAAAAAGCCGGCAGTATCCTGGTGATCATTGGCGCCGGGGGAGCATTCGGGGCGGTGCTGGCCGCTACCAGTATCGGCACACAGTTCGGCAGTTCGGAAACCCTGATCCATCTGGGAATTTTGTTTCCGTTCTTGCTGACCTTTATTTTAAAAACGGCTCAGGGATCTTCCACGGTCGCCATCATCACCGCCGTGTCCATCATTCAACCCCTGCTGCCTGCCCTGGGATTGAATTCAGAAACCGGCAGATTGTTCTGCATTTTGTCCATGGGGGCGGGTTCCATGATGATCTCTCATGCCAATGACGCTTATTTCTGGGTTATAGCCAGATTCTCCGGGCTGGATATGAAAACCATGCTGAAAGTATACTCGGTGTCCACTGTATTTATGGGGATCACGGCTTTGCTGATGGTTTGTCTTTTAAAACGCCTGTTTGGCGTTTAGACCGGCACTGCCCGCATGATAAAAGGATATCCCCTGATGG
>DASRLM010000650.1:0-8695 GCA_035648455.1 Puia sp.
AACAACCTGAAAGCACTTGTCTACACGCATTATATCATTATTATAGGATTCCTGATTACCGGATGTGCCAGTTTGGTCTTTCTGCAGGGGCATCTCTCTGCTTTCTGGTGGCTCACGCTGGTCGGTCTTGGTTTATATACAACCTATATTCCGTTCAATTGCATATTTTTCGAAAGGCTTATTGCCACTTTTAAATTTCCGGGAAATGTGGGATTCCTGATTTACGTTGCGGATTCATTTGGTTATCTCGGGAGCGTGGGCGTGCTCATCAGTAAAGAAGTGTTTCGGGTAAAACTGCAATGGACAAGTTTTTACTCCCATGGGGTGCTGGCGCTTTCGGCAGTGGGCATTGTGGGCGCGGTGATTTCGCTGATTTATTTCAGATCCAAATACGAAGCGCTGGCGCTGACGCGTGCCTTGCCGGCATTACCCGTTCCTGCAAATGATGAAAAGTTCCTGGACTCAGTCCCTTCTTGATTCCAGCGTGAACCCGATGGATGTGCCTACATCCGGTGTGCTTCTGACGTGGATGGCCTGGCCGTGGGCCTCGATGATGTGTTTGCAGATGGCGAGGCCCAGTCCGGTGCCGCCTTTATCGCGGCTCCTGGCGGAATCCGTGCGGTAAAATCTTTCAAAGATCCGGGTGAGGTGTTCCTCTTCGATGCCGATGCCGTCGTCCGTGATTTCCACCAGTACGTGTTTGCCATCCGTATTATACACGCTGGCTATGATGCTGCCCTGCAGTTTGCCATACTTGGATGCATTCTCTACCAGGTTGAGCAGCACCATCCGGATCTTTTCTTTATCGGCAAATACAAAAATGGGATATTCGCATCCTTTCTTGACGCCGGTGCGCAGCGCCTTTTCCTGCATCGTTATGGAGAGGGATTCGAATACTTCGCGGATCAGATCCTGTACGATGAAGTTTTCTTTGAACAGCATTTGTTCGCCGCGTTCCAGTTTGGAAATTTCGTCCAGGTCATTTACGAGGTTCACCAGTCGGGCCACGTTCTTTTCCGTATTTTCCAGGAACCGTTTACGCACGGTCAGATCATCCATGGCTCCGTTCAGCAGGGTGTCCACATAACCCTGGATGGCAAAAATGGGGGTCTTGAATTCGTGGGAAAGGTTCTGCAGGAATTCTTTGCGGAAGGCCTCGTTCTTGCGGAGCAGTTCAATTTCTTCCGTCTGCCGGTTTCCCCATCTTTCCACGTCTTCCCGCACTTCATCGATGCTTTTCTGCGGAAGGATATATTTAAAATACACTTCTTCCTTGCGCGTGGCCTTGGTTTGATAAATGAATTTATAGATGAGCTTGATCTTGCGGTAGATGAACTTTTCCAGCGTGAACTGGATGAGGGCATAACTTCCGAGGAATACCAGCATCAGTGCACCGAGCCCGTATTTCCAGTTGGACGTGAGGATAAAGATCCCGAGCGCCACCAGCGCGGACAGCACCCCCGCCGTGAAAGCGGAAAGTTGTTTGGGAGAAAGATTCTGGGCGCTGACCATTTCCTTAATTGACAAACTTATATCCAACACCTTTTACGGTATTGATGCAGTCGAGACCCAGTTTCTGGCGGATCTTGCGGATGTGCACGTCTATGGTACGGTCCCCCACGATCACATCGTTCCCCCATACCTGGTTGAGGATCTCGTTCCGTAAAAATACTTTTCCCGGGCGGGAAGTGAGCAAATGCAGCAGCTCAAATTCTTTTTTCGCCAGCACCACCTGGCGGTCATCCACGGTCACTTCGAACCTGGAGGGATCAATGGTCAGGTTTCCCCGTTTCAGTATTTTTTCTGAAGCGTCTTTATTGGACCTGCGCAGCAGGGCGCCCACCCGGCTGATCAGCACTTTGGGGCTCACGGGTTTGTTCACATAATCGTCGGCGCCGTTTTCGAGTCCCTTGATGTGAAAACTTTCGTCATTCAGGGCCGTGAGCATCAGGATCAGGGTTTCATGGAACATGGGCTGGGTGCGGAGGATCTCGCAGACTTCCATGCCGCTCTTTTTGGGCATCATGATATCCAGGATGATCAGGTCGGGCTGCGTGATCTTCGCCTTGTTCAGGGCATCGTCCCCGTCTTTGGCCGTAGTCACTTCATATCCCTCCCGGGTCAGGTTATATTGAAGAACCTCCAGAATGTCCGGCTCATCATCCGCAATCAGAATTTTCTTGCCTTTGCCGTCCATTAACACATAATTTACGCAAACCTAATCGAAATATAGCGTTCGTTCGGGGAATCCGCCCGAGTTTACAATTTTTTAATATTAACATCCCGGAACACCTAATTTTATTCGCTTTACCCGGAGCCTTGCGCTTACCGGAAATGGCTGTATTTTTGTCTGTCCCTGCTCAGTGGCCTTAATATGAAAAAAATCATCCGGTTCGTCTTTTTCTCCTTTTTTCTCTTGCCAGTCCAGCTGGTCCGGGCCCAGATGGCCCGTCCCCCATTTAAGATTCAGCAGGAGCGGAAGCTGTGGCACGACAACATCGACAGGGAGCAAAAGCGTTTGCTGGCGCTGGACGGTAAGGCCGACAGCATTATCCAGGTATCGAAAGACGAGAATGTAAACCTGGAAATGGCCGACGTGATGATCCGGCAGGTGGATGAATTGCAGGAAAATATCGAGCTGGATTCCAGCCTGAGCGGTCAGATGAAAATCAAAAACCTGCGTTCCCTCGAAGCCATGCTGAAGGGGTTTAATAATCATTACCGCCAGCGCGATTTTCCCACTTCGATGGCGCCGGCCCTGTTCGAAGCATTTAAAACGGCCATGATCCTGGACCGGGCCAACAAAAGCATTGAACCGGCAATAGCAGATAACACGTATGGGATTGGAATGATATTGGTGGAATGTTTTCTGCTGCCGACTGAAAATGCAGGCGTGAAAAATTCCCGCAACCTGCTCATCAGCAAATATTGCGAACTCCATCCCGACCAGATCTTCACCATTCTCAGCAGTAATCCCACGCTGCCCTATGCCGACAGCCTCATCGTTATCGGTGGAAAACACAATATCCGGAAACTGTATGATTACGCATCGGGCAACACGGCACTGTCCAGCCGCATCCGCAACAGCAGGGATTCCCTGATCCTCATGGTGTCGAAGATCGCGGCCAGCCGCAGCGGCCAGCTTTATCTGCCTTTCCTGGATGACCTGATCCATCACCGGATCACCGTTGCCGAAATCAATACGGTAAAAGACGATAACCTGAATTATTACCGGCTGCTGGTGAAAACCCGGATGAATTATGTAGAGCGCATGCTGCCTCCGCAGAACGATACGGCCCTCGAAATGGAAGCGCTGACCACGATGCTGGAGAACAAGGGAAAAGATGTGTTTGTCAGGGAGATCAATGCCCTGCACGACAAGCCGGCTTCCGTACGGTTCAGGGTGCTGGACCAGCTTACCCCCGCCGAACTGTATTACCTGGTGGTATTGAGCGAAGATGAAATATACACCTCCAGTTACCTGGGTGTGTACGACCGGATTTTCCAGCGCATGAAGGTGCCGCGGGGCGACAGCCTGATCCTGGCCATGCATGGAGATTATTTCCGGAAGTTCATCAAGATGGCCGCTGCTTATAATAAGCTGGATCATTTTCTGGCTACGATGGACAAAGACAATGCCGCCACCATCATGAAAGCCTTTATCATCGGGCTCGAAAGGGCCAACGAAGAAGATGCGGTGGATGTGGCCGATTCCTACAGCAGCATTTTCGATAAGAACCCGCCGCTGGCCGCTTTTGTGCTGAATGAAGTGAAATGGAACTACAAACGCAACCTGCTTAATAACGACAAACGCGGAACGGTGATCTATCACCTGATGGAGGCGCTGTTTGAATCTGCGGACACCAGCAACCAGGAAGACCTGTCTGCCAAACTCGGCATATCCCCCGTTTACGGCATCAGCTATGATTCGCTGAAGGACGACAGCGGACGGGTGATACAGCAGGTGTTCTTTTACGGGGATGAGGATAAGGACGGACAGCATTCCTACGATGATTTCCTGCGGCTTTTTATAAAAAAACCGGAATGGAAGATCACCATGAACCCCACCAAAGAATGGGTGACCATCAAATCGGTAAAAGGGAAACCCGTGTGGATCTTTGCCAACCGGCCGCTGTACGGGGAAGATGATCCGGATGATAAGGCGCAGCATCACCTGGACGATTACCTCTATGATAATAAATTAAAACCCACCATCTATATCCACCGCGGCCACAGTTATCATGTGCGCTACAGTTTAAAACAGATCCAGCCCTCCGCGAGAATTGTGGTGCTGGGTTCCTGCGGCGGATACAACAACCTCAGCGAAGTACTCAGCATCAGCAGCGATGCGCACATCATTTCCTCCAAACAGGTGGGAACCAAGTCGGTGAATGAACCCATCCTGCAGGCCATCAACAATGATCTTCTGGAAGGGAACAACATCGACTGGCTGTCGATCTGGAAGGGGCTGACGGAAAAATTCAGCAGGGACCCGGTTGCCCGCGAACGTTTTGATGATTATATCCCACCATACAAAAACCTCGGCGCCATCTTCATCAAGGCATACCGGAAGGCGATGGGAGAAGATGAATAATTAAAAATTTTTACTTTTTGATGCCTTCTTCCAGGAAAAAGATTTTTGATTTCAGCCAGCTGCGCAGGATCCTGCAGTATGCCTCTCCTTACAAAAAATGGTTTTACGGCTCCATCGTATTGTCCGTTTTGCTGGCCATGATTTCACCGCTGCGGCCCTACCTGATTCAGTATACGGTGAATCATTATATCCGGGCCGGCATCACCGAGAACCTGGCTGTGCGGGAACAGATGATCCGGCTGATCATCACCATCACCATTCTGCAGATCGGCCTGCTGCTGATAGAAACGGTATTCCGATTTTTCTTTTCTTTTCTCACATCCTGGCTCGGACAAACCGTGGTGAAGGACCTGCGCATAGCGGTGTATAAACGGATCCTCGGACTGAATCTGTCGCAATACGACAAAACGCCGATCGGAACCCTCACCACGCGTACCATCAACGATATTGAGGCCATCAACGATATATTTTCAGAAGGGCTGATACCCATTGTATCCGATCTGTTGTCGATTGTTTCGATCCTGTTGTTTATGTTTTATTCCAACTGGCAGCTGACGCTGATCTGCCTCATCCCTTTTCCTTTGCTGCTGGTGGCCACTTATTTTTTTAAAGAAGCGGTGAACAAATCGTTTATCCGCGTACGCAATGCCGTGGCGGCGCTGAATGCCTTTGTACAGGAACACATTACGGGCATGCAGGTGGTGCAGGCCTTTGCCGCAGAGGACCAGGAATACAAACGGTTCAGCAAAATCAATTCCGAGCACCGCAATGCCAACATCAAGGCCATTTTCGCCTATTCCGTTTTTTTCCCCATTGTGGAAATCGTGCTGGCCTTTTCAACGGGCCTGCTGGTGTGGTGGGGGGCGGGAAGGGTTCTCGATCTTTCTCCAAAAGCCGCAGGCGAACTCACCGGGGAGATCATCGCGTTTTTTTTGTACCTCAATTTATTGTTCCGTCCCCTGCGCGTGATCGCGGATAAGTTCAATACGCTGCAGATGGGCATGGTGGCCAGCGAACGGGTATTTAAGGTGCTGGACAATGAGGACCGGATCACGAAGGAAGGAACCTATGCGCCGGCGAAACTGCGGGGGAAAATTGAATTCGATCATGTCTGGTTTGCCTATACGGATGACCGTTATGTGCTGAAAAATATTTCCTTCCTGGTTCAGCCGGGGGAAACCCTGGCCATCGTGGGCCATACCGGCAGCGGAAAAACATCCATCATCAGCATCCTTAACAGGCTCTATGCCATCCGGCAGGGGGAGATCCTTTTGGACGATCATCCCATTGACAGTTTTAAGCTGGACGCACTTCGGTTATCCATAGGCGTGGTTTTACAGGATGTATTCCTGTTTTCCGGGTCCATTCTCGAAAACATCACCCTGCGCAACGAAGAGATCCCTTTTGCCAAGGTGGAACAGGCGGCCAGACTGATCGGCATGCACGATTTTATTCTGGAACTGCCCGGTGGCTATCACTATAATGTGATGGAACGGGGAAACACGTTGTCACTCGGCCAGCGCCAGCTGCTCTCTTTTATCCGCGCCTTATTGTTCGACCCTTCCATCCTGATCCTGGATGAGGCGACCTCTTCCGTGGATACCGGTTCCGAACGCCTGATCCAGGAAGCCATCGGCAAGCTCATTGCGGGCCGCACGTCCATCGTGATCGCCCATCGCCTGTCTACCATCCGCAAAGCCAGCAAGATCCTGGTGCTGGACAAGGGCGAAATCCGGGAAATGGGTACGCATGAAGAGCTGATGATAAAGGAAGGGTTTTATTTTAAGTTGCATCAGATGCAGTTTGCCTGAAAGGGTTGACGGATGACCGTTGACGGTTCACGGTCTTTAGTTGCGAATCCGCACTTACGTCGGTCAACCGTCAACGGTCAACCGTCAACAAAAAACGTGCAATAAAACCCCATTTCCTTCTTGCAAATTCCCCCTCCTCCCTTATCTTTGCGGCAAATTTGGATACCGCATGATGCAGGGAAGGTTCAAATCATTATTGGTGGCGGGTTTCAGCGTTTTTTTGCTCCTTTTTTCGGGGGTATTAAGGGCCCAGGAACAGCCCGCTGAAAAGAACGGGGAAAAGCACCGGACATTTGATGCCAACGAGGTCATTTTCGCCCACGTGCTGGATGCGCATGAATACCATTTTTTCACGTATAAAGATTCCGGCGGCGGGGAGCATGAGGTGGGTATTTATCTCCCGGTGATCCTGTACTCCCCCCAGCGCGGATTTTCGGCATTCTCCTCTTCCAGGTTCCATCATGGCAAAGAAATTTACCAGGGATATAAAATGGAGGGACGAAGAATCAGTGCGGTGCAGGCGGACGGCACGCCGGATACTTCGGTTAAAGTATTTGATATTTCCCTCACCCGCAATGTGGTGCAGATGTTGCTGGCCCTGACCCTGCTGGTTTTTCTGCTGGTTAAAATAGCCGGAAAATATAAAAGTGGAACAGGTACAACCAGGGCGCCTACGGGTTTCCAGAATTTAATGGAACCGGTGATCACCTTTGTGCGCGATGAAGTGGCCATTCCGAATCTTGGAACAAAATACGAGAAATACCTGCCCTACCTGCTTACCGTATTTTTCTTTATCCTGATCAATACCATGGTCGGATTGATTCCCGGTTCGGCCAATGTGACCGGAAATATCGCTTTCACACTGGTATTGGGTGTTATTTCTTTTGTCGTGATCACCCTCAGCGGGAACAAACAGTATTGGGGACATATCATTAATCCGCCGGTTCCCTTCGGGATTAAATTTATCATGATTCCGGTAGAGATTCTGGGTATATTCACAAAACCCTTTGCCCTGATTATCCGTCTTTTTGCCAATATGGTGGCAGGGCATATCATCATCATTTGCCTGGTTTCCCTGATCTTTATTTTTGGTGAGCTGAACAAGGGGATTGGCTGGGGTTTTTCACCCGTATCCATCGGATTCGCCGTATTTATTTATCTGATTGAGATCCTGGTGGCATTTATCCAGGCATTCATATTTGCGAACCTGACTGCGGTTTTTATCGGGCAGGCCATAGAGGATCATAACACGCACACCGGCAATGGTCATGATGATGCCGTGATCGTGTAACAACAACGGGCTTTTTAAACCAATATAAATTAACAAGTATGGATTTAGCAACCATGTTATTAAGTACAACTCCCTGGGCGAATGCGGGAGGTGCTATCGGTGCTGGTCTGGCTGCCATAGGCGCCGGTATCGGTATCGGTCAGGTCGGTAAAGGCGCGGTGGAAGCCATCGCCCGTCAGCCGGAAGCATCCAACGACATCCGTGCCAACATGATCCTCGCAGCAGCGCTGGTGGAAGGGGTTGCACTGTTCGGCGTCATTGCCGGTATCCTGGCGATGTTCGTTTAGAGAACATTCTTCATACTGCATCCGAAGTAAAGGACGGAGGATGCAGTATATTTTTTTTCACAAGCATACACGGAACATAAAACTATTTTCATGGATCTTTTAATTCCTTCTTTCGGGCTCATTTTCTGGACGCTGCTGGCGTTTGTGATTGTGGTGATGGTATTGAAGAAGTTTGCCTGGAAACCCATCCTGCAATCCCTCAACGACCGTGAAAAAACCATTTCCGATTCCCTGGCAACAGCCGAAAGGGTAAAGGCCGAAATGGCGCAGATGAAAAGTGAGAACGAAGCGCTCCTGGCCAGGGCCCGGGAAGAAAGGGCGCTGATGCTGAAAGAAGCGCGGGATACGAAAGATAAGATCATCACCGAGGCGCGTGACCAGGCAAAAATTGAAGCCGGCAAAATCATTACCGATGCGCAGGCAGCCATTGAACAGCAGAAAATGGCCGCGCTCACGGAGGTGAAAAATCAGATCGGCAACCTGGTGGTGGAGGTCTCCGAAAAGATCCTGCGCCGCCAACTGGAAAATAAATCAGAACAGGAAAGTTATATAAGGCAGCTTGCTGCTGAGGCGAAGCTGAATTAATCAATGTGTAAATAGGTAATCGATGTGTAAATGTGTAAATGTGCTGATGTGAAAATTCCTTTTATGCAGTTTCGAAATTGTTTTCAGGTTCCTTCATTTACACATTTACACATTTTCATATTTACAC
>DASRLM010000651.1:0-8837 GCA_035648455.1 Puia sp.
GATGTATATAAATCTTATCATTGGCCATGATATTATACCCCCATCCATTGGCCGTTGGAACCGCAACCGCTTTCAGAAATACCTGGCCCTCATGATCCTGGCGGGATCGTTTGCCGTGTATAAAAAAAATCACCGCGCAGCAGATAAGCAACGCGGTGATGGTAAGTATAAAATATTTCTTCCTCCTGTTAATTGTCATTGGGATTCAATACCACGAGGGGTTGGAATTCACGCAGGAAATCAGAGGCAGCCGCCTGACCGGGTCCGCTTCTGCCGGTGGCAATATAACCACGGCCCAGTACATTGAAGCCAACGGCGCCAGTGGTGGAAGGACCTTCAAAGTTGGATTTTGGGGTCCACAGATCCGAGGCAAAATCATATTCCCAGGTATAGGTAAAAGCAACGCCGTTCTCACCGGTGCTGATATATCCTTTGCTGCCGATAACAAATGTGGCGGCGTTATCCCTGACAATATTCACATACCCGTCATCATAGGAATCACTGCTGTAGTTGGTCAGATGGCGGAGTTCCGTCCAGTTGGCCGAAGTCAGCGACGGATCATAAACCCAGAAATCGGTAACCGGCGTACCACTGTTGATACCCGTTAAGAGATAGGCCTTGTTATTATAAATAAAAGTGGCGGCGCTGTATCTTTTATTTCCGCTGAAACCAACATCCTGCCAGCTGTCGGACAGGGGATCGTACCGAAAGAAATCCTTCAGCGCATTGGCTCCGTCAAAACCGGTACCGAGATAACCGAAGTTACCGATACCAAATCCGACCGCTTCATACCTCGGACTGCCGATAAAATCGCTTTTCCGGGCCCAGGAATCCGTTGCCGGGTCATATTCATAGAAATCGTTCAGGTAGTTGAAACCATCATAGCCTGTACCTACGTATCCTTTCCCTGCGGCGCTGAAACCGATGCCTGAACTTCTTTCTGTACCGGCAGGCATGCTGGCCACCTGCGACCAGATATCATTCACAGCATCATATTTCCAGAAATCGCCATAACGCTTGTTCAGACCGTCCCAACCCGTGCCGAGGTAAGCCGTATCACCAATGGTAAATCCGACCGCTTCACTGCGGGCAGGTCCGTTCAACTGGGACCTGGTTACCCAGTTTCCATTCTGGGTGTAGGGAACCTGATTGCTGTGGCATGAAAACAAAGTGAATAAAACGATCGCAGAAAGTCCTTGGAAATAGATCCGCTTCATATTGGTGAATTAATAGATGCTGTGTTTTGTTGCGATAAAAGTATTTTATTTGCAGCGCGAAATACGGACAATTCAGGGGATTTCACAAAAATTTATCAAATAACGCGAACCTCTTCAATTGTTAATCGAATTCAAAAAACATACTTTTGCCTTTTCACCAGCATTCATCCATTTCATTCCTGGCCGGATCCCTAACCAGCAGATAACCACAGCATGACAAGGAATAGTTTTTTCAGGCACCGATTATTTTATGTGTTAACTGTTCTTTTATTGCTGGTGGCCGTTTCCTGCACCAAACCAGCCATTGACTTTGATAACAATTTCGGGAGCGACAACAGCACCAACGTAGTGTCGGTAGACACGTTCACGGTAAAGCTGTCCACGGTTTTCCTCGATTCGTTTCCTACGTCCGGAACGGGAACCATGCTGATCGGCGAATACAAGGATCCCTATCTCGGCGTAGTTTCTTCCAGGAGTTTCTCGGAGATCTCATATCCTCCCCAGCTGCCCACTTTTACCAACCTGACCAGCTTTGATTCCCTGCAACTCATTTTCAGGATCTCCAAAACTTTTTACGGAGACACCACCCAGGTGCAGCGCTATCTGGTCAGCCGGCTGACGGGCCTGTTGGATTATCCGTATTTGCAAACCGTTTTTTTTAATAAGGATTCCATTCCTTATGACCCCACAATTCTCGGATATACAGATGTGCAGATCAATCCGACGGCCGGCTACACTTCCCAGAGAACGGGAGATTCCATTAAGATCAGACTTCCCGACGCGTTGGGGCATACCTTTTTCAACCTTTTATACAATCAGTCGGATACGGTGAAGAATGCACAGACCTTCCGTGGCTTTTTCAAAGGGCTCACCATTTACCCGGATCTTAACAAACCCGGCGCCACATTCGGTTTCAAGGACTCCCTGTTTGTGCGCATGTATTACCATGACCCGGGCGTGGTGTATCAGCCTAAATTTATTGATTTTCCTTACGTAAACAAGAGCAGCCAGTTCAACCAGATTTCCTACGACAGATCGGGAACAGCCATTCAGTCCATCAGCCAGCAAAATATTGAAATCCCTTCCGGCGCCACCGGTAATGCCGCGTTCCTGCAACCCATAACCAGTTTGTATGTCAAATTATTATTCCCGACCATCAGCGACCTGTTGCACTACTCGGATTATCTGAGTGTGATGAAAGCACAACTGATCATTAAGCCTGTGGATGGAACATACAGCCCCGTCTTTGCTCTTCCGCCGCAGATCAATTTAGCGATGAGCACACAGGCCAATACCATTGGCAGCACCCTGTCTGCCGGCACTGGAAACCTCAGTGTCGATTACCTGTATGGGGCCAACACATCCTATTCCTACGATGTTACCAGCTATATCCAACAGAAGATCATGCTCGGCGTGCAAGACAATAGAAATAACGGTTTGTTTTTAACTGTTCCTGCACCCGCTTACAATACCAGTTTCAACCGGGTGGTGGTGGGAGACCAGTTCAGTCCGCTTAAAGTAAATCAAATTTCTCTGAAAATCTATTACGCCTCATATTATTAATATGATCAAACCGAACGGTTTTCCTCTCGTGAAATTAATTTTGACCATATTATTTTCCACGCTGATGCTGTTCGATCTGCGGGCACAGAATAACAACTCCCCCTATTCCCTGCTGGGCATCGGGGATCTGGAAGATGGTTTTTTAAACCGAACCACCGGGATGTCTTCTACCGGAATTGCTTACCGGAACAACCGTTATCTGATCACCAACAATCCCGCCTCGCTGTCTGCGCTGGACAATCAGTTCTTTGCCGGCGAAATCGGCGTTACGGGAAAATTCATCAGTTATTCCGGAGATCCGGTGAGTACTACCAACAGCACTTCCAGCGACATCACCTTTAAAAGATTCACCCTGGGCACCAAATTGTTCAAACATTGGGGAAGTGCCGTGGGGCTGGCCCCTTACAGCTCGGAAAATTATGAATTCACCAGTCAGAAACCCCTGGGTTATGGCGGCGACGTTATACCCTCTTACAACGAGGGATTTGGTGGCATCAATAAAGTTTACTGGGCAAACAGTTATGAATTTTTCAATCATTTATCCATAGGAATCACTTCTTCTTATCTTTTCGGGTCGATCAATACCAAGAATATCCTCCGGGATCCCGGAGGAAGCGGCATTTATATTTCCAAAAGCGACAATACCCTTTACAGTAATTTTTATTTCGACTACGGCCTCCAGTATTACACAGCGATTAATAAACACTGGGATATTTCCCTCGGGCTGGTATACGCCAACCAGGGCCAGCTTAATACCGATCATGAGATCAACGTGCTCAATATTGATTCGGTGGTCATTCGTAACAAGGAAACCGTGGGCACCTTTGATATTCCTGCCAGTTATGGCGCCGGCATAGCCCTTACCCGGAACAAGAAATATACTTTCCTGGCCGATTACCGTTTTCAAAACTGGGGAACGCAATATTCCAATTCCGGAAATTTCACCTATCAGAACAGCCAGCGCGCATCTATTGGATTTGAAATCTCCAAAAAGAAAACAGCTTACAATACCTATTTCGAAACCAGTTTTTTTCAGGCCGGTCTTTACTACAATAAATCTTATGTACTGATCAACGGACGTCCTATTGAAGACATGGGCGCAACCGTCGGGTTCGGCGTGAATGCAAAACACAGTCCCCTGAGTTTAAATGTATCGCTGCAATACGGTATCCGGGGAACCACCGCAAATAACCTGGTGAAGGAAAACTACACCGGTGTCAGCTTTATCTTCTCGTACCGGGATTTCTGGTTTACACGGGGAAGGAAGTTTGATTAAAAATGTGGAAGTGTGCTAATGTGGAAATGATGGTGCGGGTGCAAGCACATTTCCACATTAGCACACTTCCACATTATAATACTTCCACCACGCTACCCAGCGGAACACCCAGTCCGGTACAGGCATCCCAGCCCGGAGTAGCCGAGTAGCCGCCGATCTTTGCCGTGATGTTGTTGCCCTGGGTAATGTCTTTAAACGCAGTGGTCTGGCTTGCGTAAATTTTTGGATGGATATACCCCACGTTCCTTTTTAATTTTTCGTTGGCAAGGGCAATCAAACCGGCAATCAGCGGCGCAACAGCACTGGTGCCGCCGATTACAGCCCACTGCCCGTCTACCAGGATATTATATCCCGTTGCAGAATCTGCATTGGCAGCTATATCTGGTACTCCCCTGCCCTTACGTTGTTTGGAATTCACGGAAACGGGCAGCGAAATGGATTTCTGGTAATCGGGCACAGGAAATACATCGCTGATGCCACCGCCGGTTGCCCAACCATCCTGATCGTTCCAAACCGTTTCGCTGCCGGTAAGCAATTTGGTTCCACCGCAGGCCAGGGCATAGGGGCTGCCTGCCGGAAAATCAACATGCGCGTTGCCATCGGTCTGACGGTCAGAGGATCCGTTGTCGCCTGCCGCCACGGTTATGGTTACACCCAGCGCTGCGGCAGATTTGAACACTTCATTAAAATTGGTGATGGCCTGATCGGTCCACTGATTTTCTGCAGCACCCCAGCTGATGGATATCACGGAAGGATTATTTTCCGTGTCGTGAACGGCGGTATTGATGGCATCCAGGAATCCTTTATCGGTGTTGGGCGCAAAATAAACGACGATCCTGGCTCCCGGCGCTACGGCGCCTGCCACCTCAATATCGAGGGCCACTTCTCCATCCGCCGTATCTGCTGTGGATGGCGCATTGTGTGCACCATCCACCGATTGCGCCGTAACCGAAGGAAGCGCAATACCAAGTTTTTGAAAATAAGCCTGCAGGTCCGAACTTCGGTAGCCTCCGCCCAATTCAATCAAGGCAATACACTGCCCGGCACCCGTAACATCTTTAGGGTATTTATAAGCTTTCGCCACGGCATCGGGATTATAAGAAACGGTCGCCGCCTGCGGTTTGATCACATGACCATCCTTATGCAGCATGCAGAACATGGGACGGGCCTGCTGACGATTATCAAGACCAAAAACTCCGGTGATGATATCTTTTAGTGATTCCGGGATTTTGATGGGACCTGTTCTTCCACGGAAGCTGACTCCGGATGCTGGTAAGAAATTAGCCAGATAAACCCCGAAGGCGTTGCTGAATTGCTGAACCGTCCCTTTTAAAATGACGGTCCTCTTCGCGGGAGAGGCTTCCACCACCGTCAGATCATGGTATTGGGCAAACTCGCGGACAAGCAGTATATCGGCTGCGGACGCCCCGAACCGGCGATTGAATAGCTCCGGGGCGATGGGTTTTTGCTTTTTCCTGCCGATCCCTTTTACATAGTTGTTTATGGCCGTTTTCCTCCGGAGGATAACGCTTACCTCTATCACCTCATTGAAGAGCGTGTTGCCCGTATTGATTCCCTGCGGAATCTTTCTGGCACTTCCTGCGAGTTCTATAGCCGGCTCAAATTTTTCAGCGAGCCGTTCTGAAGTTTTTTTGGATGAAGACATAACACCTGATTTTTAGGTTAATTTGCAGCATGACAAAACCCCTGCGCATCGCCATTCTGGATCTTTATGAAGGCCGCCCTAACGAAGGTATGCGATGCCTGCAACAAATTTTACAGGAATACAGCGAGGCCAATGATTTGCCGGTGGCATCCAGGATTTTTGACGTCAGAATCCGGGAAGAATTACCCGATCTTTCCCATGATGTTTATTTATCCAGCGGCGGCCCGGGTAGTCCGCTGGAAAGTGAAGGCCTCAGCTGGGATAATAAATACATGGACTGGATGCATGGCCTGGTGAAACATAATATTATTGCCGGCGAATCCGATAAAAAGCAGGTTCTGTTTATCTGTCATTCCTTCCAACTCGCGTGCCGGTTTTTCAAAACAGGGAAAGTGACCAGGAGAAAATCAACGGCATTCGGTGTTTTTCCCATCCACATGAAACCGGAAGGTAAAAAAGAACCCGTATTCCAGGGTTTGCATGATCCGTTCTATGCGGTGGACAGTCGCGATTACCAGGTGATCCAGGAGGACCGTTCCGACATGAAAAAGAAGGGTGCCAGCATCCTGGCCATCGAAAAAGAAAGACCCCATGTGCCGCTGGAAAGAGCCATCATGGCCATCCGGTTCAACGAATACATGCTGGGTACCCAGTTCCATCCGGAAGCCGATCCGCTGGGCATGAGCATGTACCTGCAGCGGGAGGACAAAAAGAAAACGGTGATTGAAGGTTACGGGGAAGAAAAATGGAGACAGATGATTTTGAACCTGAACGATCCGGATAAAATCAGGAACACCTACTCGAAAGTGATTCCGAATTTCCTGAATATAGCCACCGGCAGGGACTGACCAACAAACGAAAAAGCCATGATCCCGTATTTGCGAAAATCCTACAATGATGCATTCAGCCCCGCGAAATATGCCGCTTTCCTCAATGACCTGAATGCAAAACATCCGGGAAGCATTGACTTCCGATTAGCGGAAACACCGGTATTTGTTCCGGCAGGTTTCAGTAAAAAAATGATCAGCGCCTGTGAATCCATAGTGGACCTGATCACGGCGCCATCCTTTATACAACAAAGTGAAACGGCTATTCCCCCGAACGATTTTGTTCCGGGCCCGGAATCACCCTGTTCCTTTATTGCGTTTGATTTTGGTGTTTGTATGAATGATCAGCAGGAACTCGAACCACAACTCATCGAAATGCAGGGATTTCCCACGCTCTATGCATTTCAGGTGTATTATCCGGATATCCTCCGCAAACACTTTTCATTGCCGCCGGACTACACGCCCTATCTCAACGGATATACCCGTGAAACTTACCTGGAGGAACTGAAAAAAGTGATTCTGGGGAACTCCGCAGCCGAAAATGTTATTTTGCTCGAAATAAAACCACATGAGCAAAAAACCAGGATTGATTTTTATTGCACCAGGGACTATCTCGGCATTCAGCCGGTATGCATCACCGATCTGATCGCGGAAGGAAAAGCATTGTATTACGTAAATGAACAAACGAAAAAGAAAACCCGGATTGACCGCATCTATAACCGGATTATTTTCGATGACCTGCATGCCCAAAAAGACGCTTTGGGCCCACACGTATCCCTGCAGGAACCCTGGGATGTTCAATGGATCCCCCACCCTAACTGGTTCTACCGCATTTCCAAACATACGCTGCCCTTTATCCGCCATCCCTATGTGCCAAAAACCTTTTTCCTCGACCAGATAAATCAAATCCCTGCCGACCTGGAGAATTATGTGCTGAAACCGCTTTTTTCTTTTGCAGGACAGGGGGTGATCATCGACGTAAAAAAAGATGATATCGTTTCCATCGCTGATCCGCAAAACTGGATCCTCCAGCGGAAAGTAAATTACGCGCCGGTAATTCAAACACCCGGAATGCCGGCCAAAGCAGAGATCCGCATTATGTACTTATGGCCCGCCGGGGCAGACAGACCAAAAGCCGCCATCAATCTGGCCAGACTGAGCAAAGGAAAGATGATCGGCGTCAGGTATAATAAAGATCAGGATTGGGTTGGGGGGAGCGTTGCTTTATTTTCGGTTAACACTTAATGTATCGTTGATGGTATATGGTTGATGGGATCCAATTGCGGATTCGCACATAAAGGCCATCAACCATATACCATCAACCCTTTAGTCCTGCCAAAATATATTCCGAATTCAACCGGGCAATATTAGTCATGGAAATTTCTTTCGGACAAACAGACTCGCAGGCCTGGGTGTTGGTACAACTGCCGAATCCTTCTTTATCCATCTGGGCAATCATGGCGAGGGCGCGTGATTTTCTTTCCGGTTCTCCCTGCGGCAGGAGTGCCAGGTGGGAGACCTTGGCAGATACAAAAAGCATGGCCGAACTATTCTTGCAGGCAGCCACACAGGCGCCGCAACCAATGCAGACGGCTGCGGCAAAGGCGGCATCCGATAAATCTTTGGCCACCGGAAGGGAGTTGGCATCCTGGGCATTGCCGGTATTCACAGAAATAAATCCGCCAGCCTGGATGATCCGGTCAAAGGCCGAGCGGTCCACGATCAGGTCCCTGATCACGGGAAAGGAATTTGCCCGCCAGGGTTCCACGGTGATGGTATCCCCGTCTTTATAGGCACGCATGTGAAGCTGGCAGGTTGTATTGGCGTACCAGGGCCCATGCGGCCGCCCGTTGATGTACATGGAACAGGTTCCGCAAATGCCTTCCCGGCAATCGTGATCAAAAGCCACCGGCTCCTGCCCTTCACTGATCAGCCTTTCATTCAACACGTCCATCATTTCGAGAAAAGACATTTCCGAAGAAATATTTTCCACCTTATAAGTTACGAAACCACCTTTCGTCTGGTTATTTTTTTGTCTCCACACTTTGAGTGTGAGGTTCATGTTGTAGTGATCCATGTGTCGGCTTTAGTTAATTTGAAAATTTGCAGATTTGAAAATTTGAAAATGATCAGCTGCCATCTCCCTGATTAATCTGCAAAATAACTTTACTTTATGATTTTTACTTTTGGTTATAAAAAGTCAACCTTGTTTCAACTTTACTTTCTGCATTCTGTGCTTCAAAAACATTGGCCCCTATGGAAGTGGAAGATCTTAATAATTGATTTGC
>DASRLM010000652.1:0-2802 GCA_035648455.1 Puia sp.
GTATGGAAACAGTATATATTGATACAGCCGTTGAAATCTTATCGCCTGACTTATTGCAAAGGATAAACGCTTATTGGCGGGCAGCCAACTATCTGTCCGTAGGCCAGATTTATTTATACGGCAATCCGCTGCTGAAAGAACCGCTGAAACTTTCGCATGTGAAGCCACTGGTAGTCGGGCACTGGGGCACTACTCCCGGTCAAAACTTTATTTATGTACATTTAAACAGGGTCATTAAAAAATATGATCTCGATATGTTTTACATTGCCGGCCCGGGTCACGGCGGCCCGGCACTGGTAGGTAATGTTTACCTCGAAGGCACCTGGACTGAAGTGTATCCCAACATCACACAGGATGAGGACGGACTCAAAAAATTATTTAAGCAATTCTCTTTTCCCGGTGGTATTTCCAGCCATGTAGCCCCTATAACGCCCGGCTCTATGCATGAAGGTGGCGAGCTGGGATATTCACTCAGTCATGCTTTTGGTGCAGCATTCGACAATCCCGATCTGATTGTTGCCTGTGTTGTGGGCGATGGTGAAGCGGAAACAGGTCCTCTCGCTACGGCATGGCAATCCAACAAATTACTGAATCCAATTACTGACGGCGTTGTATTACCCATTCTGCATTTGAATGGATATAAGATCAGCAACCCCACCATTCTGGCCCGTATTGAACATGATGAACTGGAACAATTTTTCCGTGGTAACGGCTGGACTCCCTATTTTGTGGAAGGCGATGATCCGGAAACCATGCACCAACTCATGGCCGCTACGCTGGATAAAGTGATTGAACATATCCATGAAATCCAATGCAATGCCCGGAACCATCACGACAATACCAGGCCGCGCTGGCCGATAATTGTACTGAGGTCACCCAAAGGCTGGACCGGACCAAAAGAGGTTGATGGTTTGCCGAATGAAGGAACCTTCCGCTCCCATCAGGTACCGCTGCTGGTGGATACTGATCATCCCGGACATATAGGGCAATTGGAAAGCTGGATGAGAAGTTATAAACCCGAAGAACTGTTCGATAAAAACGGATGTCTCATGCCGGAATTGGCAGAACTTGCACCGAAGGGCAACCGGAGAATGGGCGCCAATCCGCATACCAACGGCGGCATCCTGCTCCATGACCTGGTGATGCCTGACTTCCATGCGCATGCAGTACAAGTGCCTTCACCGGGCGCGGTTAATGGGCAGGACACTAAGGTGCTGGGCAATTTTTTGCGTGATGTTGCTTTGCTTAACCGGGATCATAGAAACTTCCGGGTATTCGGTCCTGATGAAACTATTTCCAACCTGCTGGGAGCCATTTTTGAAGTCACCAACCGTCAATGGGATGCCCGGCAGAAAAAAAATGATGAATTCCTTTCACCCTCCGGCGAAGTAGTGGATTCCATGCTCAGTGAGCATCAGTGTGAAGGCTTTCTGGAAGGTTATTTATTAACCGGAAGACACGGCCTGTTCAATAGTTATGAGGCATTTATCCGGATTGTCGACTCCATGTTCAGCCAGCATGCCAAATGGCTCAAAGTAACGCTTGAATTACCCTGGCGCCGAAAGATTGCGTCACTCAATTACCTGCTCGCCTCTCATGTCTGGCAACAGGATCACAACGGATTCACGCACCAGGATCCGGGTTTTCTGGACCACGTCATTAATAAGAAAGCTGATATCGTTCGGGTTTATTTGCCGCCGGATGCCAACTGCCTGTTATCGGTTTTTGACCACTGCCTGCGCAGCCGTCATTATGTGAATGTGGTAGTTGCCGGAAAGCATCCTCTCCCCCAATGGCTTAGTATGGATGCCGCTGTTGTGCACTGCACGGAAGGCATCGGCATCTGGCAATGGGCAAGCAATGACCAAGGTTCAGAGCCTGACGTGGTAATGGCTTGTTGTGGTGATACACCCACGCTGGAGCTACTTGCCGCCGTATCCATATTACGACAAAATTTACCCGACCTTAAAATCAGGGTAATAAATGTGGTTGATCTTATGAAATTACAATCCAGCTCGGAACATCCGCATGGGTTAAATGACCAGGATTATGATTCACTATTCACCAAAGACAAACACATCATTTTTAACTTTCATGGTTATCCGTGGCTTGTGCACCGCCTTACTTACCGTCGCGCCAACCGTAACCTCCATGTCAGGGGATATAAGGAAGAGGGTACTATTACGACTCCCTTTGATCTCAGGGTGCAGAATGACATTGACCGTTTTCATTTGGTAATAGATGTAATAGACCGCCTGCCGCATTTGGGCAGCCAGGGAACTTATCTCAAACAACAGCTGGAAGACAAACTGATAGAGCATAAGCTTTATGTTCATAAATATGGCAAAGACATGCCGGAAATCCTCAACTGGAAATGGAACAACGCGTGAATAAGCAAATATTGACAGATACAGCCAGGGCCCTTGTTTCCGGTAGCAAGGGTTTGCTGGCGATTGATGAAAGCAATTCAACCTGCAATAAAAGATTTGCCGAAACTGGTATCCCGCAAACAGAAGCTGCAAGGCGCGACTGGCGTGAGTTGATCGTGACCATACCGAACCTCGGTGAATGCATCAGTGGAGTCATCCTGTACGATGAAACCATCCGGCAAACTAAGAAGGATGGAACACTCATGATTAAATTCATCCTGGATGCAGGTATCATTCCAGGTATTAAAGTAGATATCGGAGCTAAAACCCTGGCTGGTTTTCCGGGGGAGAAAATAACCGAGGGCCTGGATGGATTAAGGGAGCGGCTGAAAGAATACACTACAATGGGCGCCCGCTTTGCCAAATGGCGTGC
>DASRLM010000653.1:0-4477 GCA_035648455.1 Puia sp.
GTTTGAAGATAACGCATGATTTTGGCTGAATCTTCCATCTGCATCACCGCTTCACCAATTGCTTTGGCTTTTTCCAGGTCATGATGGACTATGATATCTTTTATGATGGGAATAGCGCCGGCGTTCATGGAAAATTCTTTCAATCCCAATCCCATCAGCAATAAAGTGGCCAATGGATCTGATGCGAGTTCGCCGCACATGCCTACCCTGATTTTGTGTTTGTGACCCTGTTCAATTATAAAGCGGATCAGTCTGAGCACGCCCGGGTTATAGGGATCGTACAATTCCTTCACCTTCTCATTCATCCGGTCCACGGCCAGGCTATACTGGCACAGATCGTTGGTGCCGATGCTAAAAAAATCCACTTCGCTGGCCAGAAGGTCTGCCGTGATGGCCGCGGATGGTATTTCCATCATAATGCCTACCGGAATATTTTCGTCAAAGGGAATCTGTGCTTCTCTTAATTCATTTTTGGCTCCTGCCAGTATTTCCTTTGCCTGTCGTATTTCCCGGATACCGGAGATCATGGGGAACATGATGCTGAACTTTCCAAATGAAGATGCTCTTAAAATGGCTTTCAGCTGGGTGACGAAAATATCTTTTTTATCCAGGCAGATTCTGATGGCCCGATAACCGAGGAATGGATTTTGTTCAGCCGGAATATCAAAATAAGATAACTGCTTATCGCCACCAATATCCAGGGTCCTGACGGTAACTGATTTTCCTTTGGATTTTATCGCGACGTTTTTATAAAATGCAAATTGCTCTTCTTCTGTTGGCATGGATTCCCTGCCAAGGAACAGCAGCTCCGTCCTGAACAGTCCCACGCCTTCCCCTCCCTGATCAAACACGGTTTCGAGATCGTCCGCATCGGCGATATTGGCAAATAACTTTATTTCCCACCCATCCGTCGTAACCGACGGAGCATGCTTTAATTTTTTCAGCAGGTTTAACTTCTCCATAAAAGACTGCCTTTTCAAGACGTATGCTGATATTTGTTCCTGCTCCGGATTTGGGATAACCAATCCGGTTTCACCATCCATCAGTACCTGATCGCCATCTTTTATTCCATGCCATGCTTCACCGCAACCCACTACCGCCGGTATGCCCCGGGACCTCGCAATGATGGCCGCATGCGATGTTTTTCCCCCTTCCCGGGTAATAAACCCGATCACATTTTTAATATCCAGGGTTATCGTATCCGCCGGCGAAAGATCCTCCGCAACAACAATGGTATTGGTTCTAAATGAAGGCGGCGTTGCTTTTTGTAAACCGCCCAGATTATTTAAAATCCGGTTACCCGAATCCTGGATATCTGATGCTCTTGCCCTCAAATAGGCATCGGACATGTTCCGGAAGCGTGCTGTCAGGATTTCAACAACTTCCATCAGGGCATCATGGGCATTTTTTTTACCGGCTGTTATCTTGTCAAAAACATCGCGTTCCATTTGCGGATCATTCAGCAGTTCGATCTGCATTTCCAAGATATCCGCCGCTTCGGAAGATTCTGCATGCAGGATGACGGCTTGCAATTCTTCTGCGGAGGTTTTGACAGCCCGTTTATATTTCTCCATCTCCCGGAGTATGTCTTCCTCATTTTGCAGCAGAATGCCCGTGCGAGTTCTTATATCCTTTTTGACCACCCAGGCAGTGCCGATTGAAATGCCAGGAGAAACACCGGTTCCGTTCATCTTCTTTAATTTAAATTCAGGCAAATACATGTGCCCCACTACCTATGAAACCCAGTGCCAGCAAGCCTAGTAGCAGGTAGGTGGTTTTCATATTGATCCTGACAAAATAAAAAACCAGCAGCGTAAGTCCAAGCGGAATGAGCCCTGGTACAATCTGATCCAGTATGCCCTGCAGGGCAACTCCGGAATCTTTTGTTCCGAAAATTAATGGCGTTTTAATGGACAATAATGTGGCGGGCATGGCTCCGATCACCATCAGTCCCAGGATGGATGCGCCGTAGGTCAGCTTATCCATCACATGGCTCCTGGCCAGGTTTTGCAGGAATTTCGTTCCGGTTTTATATCCGGTGAATGTGAGTTTATATCTCAACAGCAAATGGGGGGTATTAAAAATGATCAGAAACAGGATGGCGCCTGAAATATTTCCTTTTACTGCCAGGGATGTGCCGACGCCGGCAGCGATCACCTTAAAGGTTCCCCAGAATAAAGAATCAAATACACCGGCCAGCGGGCCCATCAATCCTGATTTTACCGCGTTGATCGACTCGGCATCGAATTCCGGATCGGCGCTGTTTTGCACTTCCATGGCTGCGGTGATGCCCAGGATAAGCGTGGACCCATAGGGGCTGGTATTGAAAAATTGTAAATGCCGTTTTAATGCGCGGGACATGGATTCTTTCGTGGTACACAATTTTTTCAGAACCGGTATCATGGCATAGGCAAACCCCGTATTCTGCCAGGTCTCAAAATTGAAATTGGCTTCGAGCAGGAGCGACCGGGTAAAGACCCGGCGAAGGTCCCCGTTGGTCAGGTTGATTTTGACAGGCAGCATTTGTTTCAGGTTTTCAGACCCATCCTCTTCGTTGTTTTCCTGCGGGTTTTCTCCAGGTCGTGACCGGGTAACGAGCAGCGCAATGATAAGTCCCAATCCCCCGATAGCTATCACCGGCAATTTTAAATAGGCCGCCAGCATAAAACCCAGAAAGAAATAAGGCGCCACGCGTTTATTGAACATAAGGTTCATCAGGAGGGCGAAGCCCAGGGCGGGTAACATGTTTCCGGCCACCTGTAAACCGGCATTCACCCAGTGTGGAATGGCATCCAGAAAAGTTTTCATCATCTGTGATCCCAGTTGCAGCGCCAGAAACGTGATCAGCCCCATCAACAGCGGTTTCAGTAATCCCGAAAGGATATGGAGCCGTTGCACTTTACGGTAGTTTCCTTCTTCGGCATAAACCATAAAGTATTTGTTGAATACAGATCTGAAAACAAACAGCCCGCTGAGCAGCATTTCCGCCAATATCGAAATGGGAATGGCCAGCGCTAACGCAATGGCAATTCCTTTTCCGGAGAGGATCGCAAATGCCGTTCCCAGCACACCTCCCGTGATCACGTCCGGCGGAATGGCTGCACCTACTTTAATATTTCCCATGAAAATCAGTTCCAGGGTTCCACCCATGATGATCCCCTGCTGTAAATCACCGAGCGCCCAGCCAACCAGCGGACCCAGCACCAGGGGTCTGCTGAGCAGTGTGGTTCCGAGGAAATCTTCCGAATGTCCGAAAACCGCAATCAGGGTAATGAGTAAAAAGGTTATCAAATTCAGAAATTTAAATGAGGTTTTTCAGCATTTGTCTGCTTTCCGTAGGAACCTGACGCACTTCCAGTTCCAGTCCTTTGTCCAGCATCTCCCGGATCAGCCTGACCTCCGCGTCCGTTACGGAAACCGATTTCGAAATGGAGCGGGCGCCTTCTTTATTGCGGATGCCCCCAAAATTGACCGACCGGATTTCGGATACTTCTTCACAAAGCGCACGGGCATCTTTGATTGAATTGATGATGACCAGTATTTTCTGATGTGTATTTTTTGGATCATTCAGGAAGGAAATGGCTCCCGTTATCGGTTTAATTAAAAGCTTTGCGCCGGGTGGTTTTGCCAGACCCAGTGCCATTTTTTGAAATTCATCCCCGGCCACTTTATCATTGGCCACCAAAATGCAATCAACACCCAGCGCGGGCGTCCAGGTAAAAGCGACCTGACCGTGCAACAGCCTGTCGTCTATCCGTGTTAGTTTAATCATTTTCGTTTTCTTTTTGCTGGGTCCTGATCAGTTCATTCACATAAACCATCTGTTCCTTCGCCCTGACCAGGGCATTCTTTATCACTTCCTGCACTGGCTCATTTGCATCAGACAGGATGATTTCGATCACCAGGGGCAAATTGAAACCGGAAACGATATGAATACGCTCCCGCAAAGCAAACCGCAGAATCTGGTTATTCACACTGCCCCCCAGCAGATCGGAGAAGATCACCAGTTCATCGGCGGTGCTCACCTGCTCCAATACTTTGGCGAGTTCCGACTCAATGGATTTATTCCCCTCCAGATAAGCCTGGATGATGAATACATTTTCCACGGGACCGATAATAATATCCAGTGATGACTGTATTCCCCGGGCCAGGGCCCCGTGAGTGGCAATCAGAAATTTCCGGGTTGTACCGCTTTCTATCATGTTGACATAAAATCTGTGCTGCAATATGTACAATAAATGCATTGCGTTGTGCATTTATCTGAAAATCTTCTGCTGAAAGTAAATATTCCCGTTCGGGTCATTACTAAAAATTTTTAATAAGAAGATCGGGAACCCCGGCATGGGTTCGGTGGAAATATCCATTAGATTTGACAGGCCAACCACTTTTTCAACATGATCATCAAATTCCATCACGGCCGGAAGCTTTTGTTTTTACTTTTTTGTTTTACTGTATTGCTGTCCACGGTTTCCAACAG
>DASRLM010000654.1:0-6002 GCA_035648455.1 Puia sp.
TCCGGTGAGTGAATTACCGAAATCAGTAATTTCCTATGTGCATGATCATTACAAAGCAGCCAAAATTACAGAAGCGGGACGCGTGACGGACGCCCAGGGTAAATTATCCTATGAAGCAGAAGTTCATGGAAAAGATATCATTTTTGATGATAAAGGCAATTTTGTAAAGGCTGAATAATGGCTTAGCCCGTGTCATCGCTTTATTTACTGTAAGTTTCCAGTCCATTGAGGCAGCCATTTCCAACCGGCCATAAGGGTTAAAAAGATTGAAAGAGATGAATATTTAATGCGCATTCCATCAAAATGATGGACTAACTTGCGTATTCATTTTAAGGTGTGTATAATGAAGATGTTCTGCCCCGCCCTGCTGGCATTATTTTGCCCCTTTTTCCTTAGTGCCCAGCACAATCCAATAAAAACAAAAATTACCGGACGAATCCTGGATTCCGCCTCCCGCGGATTCATAGAATTTGCCACGGTACAGGTTTACCCGGAAAAAAATACCCATCCCCTGAAAGGCGGATCAACGGGTAATACGGGCAATTTTAACCTGGAGGGAATTCCCCCCGGCACTTACACCCTGTCGGTGGATGTTATCGGATATCAGTCCCGCATCCTTGGACCGCTCCGGCTCAATGGGAAACCGGCTGTCTTTTCAACAGGAGACATCCTGCTGCAGAAGAAATCGGAAAGCCTGCAGGCGGTTACCGTTACGGCCACCCGCGGTCTCGTGGAAAACAAGATCGATAAGCTGGTCTACAATGCAGAAAAAGACATCAGCTCCCAAAGCGGTGTGGCGACGGACGTCCTGAAGAAAGTCCCCATGGTATCGGTTGATGTGGATGGAAACGTACAGTTGCTGGGAAATTCAAACATTCTTTTTCTCATCAATGGCAAACCCTCAAGCATTTTCGGCAGCAGCCTCACCGATGCCCTGCAAAGCATCCCCGCCAGCCAGATAAAAAATATTGAAGTCATCACGAGCCCCGGAGCCAAATACGATGCGGAAGGCACCGGCGGCATCATCAATATCGTGCTGAAGGACAGCAAGATCAAAGGCATTAACGGCAATATCAGCGTGACAGCCGGCAGCCGCCTGGAAAACGGTTCCCTGAACCTGAATGCCCGCCATGGCAGCTTTGGCATGAATGCCTATTTCAGCGGAAATACCCAACTTCCATCCACCACCCGAAATCATTCTGACCGGAATTCTGTGGATTCCGCAAGCGATAGTAAATCCCTGCTTTCCCAGGATGGAAGCAGCCGCTTTCACCGCGGTGGTTATCAGACGGGGCTTGGTTTCGACTGGAGCCTTAACAAGAAGAATAATTTTTCAGGCAATATCAGCTTCGACCAGTTCGGCTACCGGAGCACCGGAAACGTGAATGAGGAACAGGCGCAGTTTGCACAACCTTCCGGTAATACGCTGTCGGATCTGCTGAGCGTGGTCAATTCCCAAAACCGTTTTCAATTCCATTCCATCGACTGGAGTATTGGGTATAAAAAGACATTTTCCCAGGCAGACAGGGAACTGGATATCTTTTATAACGCCAGCAATGGAAACAGTGTTTCCGCCTTCCAGCAGGAACAGGGTATTCCATCGGGAGATTCTGTATTTCAGGGATCAAACAGCCACAATGCCGGCGAGGATCATGCATCTCATTTCAACATAGATTATGTCCAGCCTTTTGGAGAGAAAATAAAACTCGAAACGGGTGCACGGATGTCGATACGGAATATCAGCAGCGAGTCCAATGTTTTCACGCTCAATCCCGCCCTCTCGGGCTATCTGTATGATACGGCCCAATCGAATACACTCACTTACACCCGGGATGTATACGCCGGATATGCTTCCCTGTTATTTCCTGTTTCCAAGATCGTGAATGTAAAGGCCGGTCTGCGCTACGAAAGAACAGAAACCGATGCGGGTTTTTCCAAAGCCGCCAATACCGTCATTCCGGGATACAACACATTTGCGCCTTCCATCATTATTTATCACCGGTTCGAGAATGAACAGACGCTTAAAATAAGTTACGCGAAAAGGATCCAGCGCCCCGACTACCATTCGCTCAATCCTTTTGTGAATGCCAGCGATCCCAAGAATCTTTCTCACGGTAATCCCTACCTGCAACCGCAGATCGGTAACAATATCGACCTCACTTACAGCAAATCCTTTGAGAAAGGAAGCGCGCTGAATGTGGTTTTATTTTACCACCGTTCGGATCAGGATATACAACCGTTCATTGTTTATTATCCGACTTACCAGCTGGGGGATTCCATATATACAGATGTCTCCGTGAACAGCCCGATGAATGTAGGCTCGGAAAATAATTACGGTACGAATATCTATGGATCGGTTCCCGTGACTTCAAAATTGAATGTACGGAGCAATATTTCCATATTCGACCGCTACATCAATACCGGCACCCTGGGCGGAGATGCGATCAGCAGCTTCAATTACCGGTTCAACCTGAACGCGGATTATCAGCTGAACAAAACCCTGGTCCTGGAATTCTTCGGCAATTTCAATTCCGCCCGGAACGAAATACAGGGACGTTATCCCTCCTGGACCTCGTACAATTTTGCATTCCGCAAACAGATATGGAACAAGAAAGGCAGTTTTGCTTTTACCACCAACAATCCATTCAGCAATTTCGTGAACCAGGCAACTTCCGTGTCGGGACAGGATTTTACGCTAAACAGCCTGCGACGCATACCTTACCGCTCTTTCGGCCTGAATTTCACCTACAAGTTTGGAAAACTCGAATTCAAAAAGGAAAAGGAAGAAAAGGACAAAGAATTTTCTGCTCCCGCCGACACGAATTGATTAAACGCCATCTGTCTATAACGACACCCTGCACTCAGGGTACTAATGCACGCTTATTCGTTCACTTCAATCTCAAACGGAATCACCTGGTCCTTCAGTTCAAGAGGCATGCTCAGGCGGCCAATGGCTTTTGAAAGTTCTGTTTCAGGTGCATCATGATAGGGGTTGAACGGATAAACCGGCCAGCTGAAATGCATGCCCGGGGGAAGATGCAGCACCCAGCCATGGTGTTTCAATACGCCGCCTGTTTCTGCATCGCCCCATTCTATTTTATCGTTCCCCAGTACAACTCTTTTTCCTGTACCGGTTTCGATCTCCTGTCCGCTTTTCAGGATCAGTTGTAAATTTAAAGCAGTAACGGCCTCACCCCATTTGTAAAAAGTGAGGACCTGGAACGATAATTTTTTTTCTTCGGGTTTGGGAACCACCAGGCTGGCAAAAAATACATTGTAGGCGAGAGAAAGTTTGTCGGTTTTGTCATTCATTTCCAGCCGGCTTTCCACCGGCATGTGGATGCTGTCCCTACCGATCGTTTCTGTAAAAGTCGCCAGTTCCGGTTGCCTTTTGGAATTGGCGCCCGTAATGATCAATCCGGTTTTTTCATTGAATACGCTGAAATTTCCCTGGCGGTCCAGAAAGAAATTGTTCAGGCTCACCGGAGGGGCAATTATGCCGGAATAGGTAACCACCCAGGGACCCGTTTTGCGTATGCCGGCCTCCACTTTCATCTGGTGTGCATATTGCTTTTTGTCCTGCGGTATTGTTCCCACCGGCCCCTCATGATAATACATCAGGTCCTGGGCAATCCGGCCCAGCGATTGTATATCGCCACCATAGGAAGCCGTATCGCCGTGAAGCGGAAAAAAACCGGAAAGAAATTCTGCATACCGTCTTCCATCAGCAAAATGCGAAAATCCGAAATGGCCCCACATGGAAACGCCCCAGTAGCGGTTCCGGTCGTTGATGGTCTCCACCGGGGTTCCGTCGGGATAGGTGAAAAGGGTATGAAAATCGGTGGAACGTCTCAATGCCTTCAGCGCTTCCGGATCCTTCGTGTATTCCCAGTATAAGGAAATCTGGGTAAAGCTGACGTAATCGTATCCGGTGGTGGGACCGGCCTGGCTGTGCTCACCCCAATATCCATCGGGCGTTTGCTCATGCACGCAAAAACGATGCAGTACTTTCGTGGCCAGTTTAATCCATTCGGGTTTGTTAAATACATAACCGCCCACCAGCAGAGTGGATGCATAAATGGAATAGTGATTGGGCGAAGTGATGATAAACGGTGCATTGTACCAGGGATAATCCTGGTATTTTTTTAATGGCGGCTCCAGCAACTGAAGATTTTCCAAAATCGCTGCCGCCCACTTCGTGCGTCTGTCTTCACCGAGTTGATTTTTCAGCAGCCGGTAAGCTTCCAGCCACATATAAGTATCCCAGTCGCTGTCGTTACGCCCCTTATCCCGGTAATGCCCGTTATTATTTTCTTTAACCAGGAAATCGCCAATGCGTTCGGCCAGCAGCAGCATGCTGCGTTCACCGAAATGTTTATTCAGGGGATGTTTTTTTGAATACAGCACGGCAGGAATGATAACGGCATGCGGGAAATGGGCAAAAAGTAGTCCTCCTTCCAATGAGGCCAGCGTTGGTTCCGGGTTTGCATCCAGTTTCGCGTTAATCCTGCGGATGCTCTCCCCAAGCAATTCAAAATACCGGCCGGGCAATTTTAGTTCCTGGTCCGGAGAAGGTCCGGGCTGGGCAAAAGATTCCATTCCCGGAATACTGCATAAGAAAACGAAAATGAACAGGCCGGTTTTCAGCTTCATGATTTTTATTTTTGTGGTTCCATCACGGCGCCCGAAATTTTATACAGTCTGCCATCTGATTTGGTGAGGACATATAAATCCCCTTTGGCATCCCGTCCAAACCGCAGATCCACCCGGTCGCTGCCGCATACCTGTTTCAGTGTTTCCGAAACGCCTTCGATGGTGATCTTCCATTCTCTAACGGTAACGGGCAGCTTCTTTCCGATCGCCGCGAGATCAATGTAAAAAAGACGGCCGGAAGGAATGTCCCCGAATAAGAATTTCCCTTTCAGTGCCTGGATGTTCGCTCCCCAATATTCATAGCCACCCGAAATGGCATTGCCTTCATCGTGGTCAAACGATGCTATGGGATAAGTGATTTTATAGAGGCTGTCGTTGGCCGGCAAAGGATAAACATGGTTCAGGTTTCCATAGGGATTGAACAGAAAGTTTCCCTCGCGGATGGGCCATCCATAATCCCGGCCCGGCCTGATCAGATAAATGGATTCCAGATTGCTCTGCCCGATATGGCTGGCCAGCATGAGGCCGGAGCGCGTCCAGGTTATCCGGTGGGGATTCCGGAAACCATAAGCATAGATCTCTTTTACGATCCCGGGTGTTTTTTCCCGGGCAAAGGGGTTGTTTGCGGGAATGCCATATTTCCCGTTTGCACTGTTTTTACCCAGGGGATCTATCCGGATGATTGAGCCCCATATTTTATTTTTGGCATGTGGTATAAACGGATATCCTTCCTGCACACTGGCCCCGTCGCCTACGCCGATGTATAACAGACCGTAATCAGCGGATCCCGGTTTTGCCAATGGATCGAAAGTGATTTCCTGCACCCCGTGGGCGCCGGAAACCATATTGATGCGAAGCAGCTCACGGCTTGTTCCGGAAAAAGTATCTGCCGCCGGATTCGAAGCTTTCCATGCTGTGAGTACCCACTGCACCTCCACTTTAATCGAATCGGGATAGGCAAAATCAGGTTTTCCGGAACCCGGCTTTTCGGTATGGGTGGTATAGAACAGACCGTTTTTTGCAAAATCCGGATGGAATGCAAAACTTCCGAAACCGGTGGCGAGTCCGGGCTCATCAATAAATTGCGATTTTAATTTGGATAAATCCAGGTAAACCCGTGGCGATTTGTTTTTCAGCTTATATAATTTGCCCCGGAGATCATTCACGAAGAGATCTCCCGATCCCGGGGAGAAGGCCAGTTTGGTGATACGGGTTTTGGGGAATTTACCCTGCCCTATAGAAGGCGGAAATTGGGTGACCGGAACCAGGTTTGCGGTAAGTCCCGAGAATTTAATTTTCTCCGGAATCGGATCCGCAATGTTTCCATCATGCTCCTTCAACAGATCCGT
>DASRLM010000655.1:0-2867 GCA_035648455.1 Puia sp.
CCTGATGATGGCCTGGTTTGTTCCAAATTCCAACCTGCAGATCGGAACTGCGGTACCGGAGGAAAAGAAAAACTGCGATCCGGAATCCGGTTGCTGTGCAGGACCGGCAGATCTGGGTGTGGCCAACGGGAAAGAAAACCCTTCTCCGGATTATAAACCCTGGTATAGCAGCCGGTTTCGTGATGTCGGTGCGGTGGCAGAATATTGGGGAAAAAATTATGATGACCTGAATCGTAAATCAACCTTATTTAAAGAGGCCTTCTATTCCAGTACCCTGCCGGCAGAAGTGCTTGAAGCGGTTGCTGCCAACCTGACCATATTAAAATCTCCCACGGTTCTCCGGCAATACGATGGGCGCCTCTGGAGTTGGGAGGGTTGCGGTGATGACAGTGGCTGTTGCCACGGCTCCTGCACCCATGTCTGGAATTACGCGCAGGCGATACCACACTTATTTCCTTCCCTGGAAAGAACCCTTCGTAATACGGAATTCTGCGAGAACCAGAATCAGCTGGGTCACCAGGGTTTCCGGACGAACATGCCGATCAGTCCCCTGAAACATGATTTCTATGCAGCAGCAGACGGCCAGCTCGGCGGGATCATGAAAGTATACCGCGATTGGCGGATCAGCGGTGATGACCAGTGGATGAGCAGGATATTCCCGATGGTCCGGGCAAGCATGGATTACGGCATCAGCACCTGGGATCCCCGGGAAAAGGGGATCCTGGAGGAGCCACACCACAATACGTATGATATAGAATTCTGGGGACCGGAAGGCATGTGCACGAGCTTTTATCTGGGTGCGCTGACGGCGATCATTGAATTGGGAAATTATCTGAAAAAAGATATGGACAGATACCGGGACTTGCTGGCGAAGGGCAGCGCCTATCTGGAAACCAGATTATACAACGGGGAATATTTTTTCCAGCAGATTGAATACAAGAGCCTGAATGCACCCGATCCTTCCACAGCCAAATCTTTCGGAGGTGAATATTCTGCAGAGGCCATGGAGATTCTGAAAAAGGAAGGGCCCAAATATCAATACGGCGCCGGTTGTTTAAGTGATGGCGTATTGGGCGCCTGGATCGGAAGCATGTGCGGACTGGATCCTTTCATCGATCGGCAGAAGATCCGGAACCACCTGTTGGCGGTTCATAAATACAATTTCAAAAAGAACCTGATAGATCACGCGAATCCGCAGCGGCCCGACTATGCCCTGGGCAACGAAGGAGGATTACTGCTCTGCACCTGGCCGAAGGGAGGAAAACTTTCGCTGCCCTTTGTTTACAGTGATGAAGTCTGGACCGGAATAGAATACCAGGTGGCCTCTCACCTGATGCTTACCGGAAACGTGCAGGCAGGGCTGGACATCATACGCGCCTGCAGGGATCGTTACGACGGGCGCGTCCGCAATCCGTATAATGAATATGAATGCGGTCACTGGTATGCCAGGGCCATGTCCAGTTACGGACTCCTCCAGGCGCTTACGGGTGTCCGTTATGATGCCGTGGATAAAACATTGTATGCGGATTCCAGGGTGGGTGACTTTACCAGTTTTATATCAACAGCAACCGGTTTTGGAACGGTAAGGGTAAGCCAGGGCAGGCTTTCTCTGAAAGTGGTTTATGGGAAGATACCCACGGATAAAATAATATTAAACGGGAAAGAAACCGCTTATGATGCAGGTAGGTAAAAACAGGATAGTGACCATCCGGTATATCATGCGGAATAGCAGGGGAGAAGTGCTGGAGAATACCCTGGACGGTCTATCCGCCAGTTATCTGCATGGCGGCAGCGGGATTCTGCCATCTCTTCAGGGCCAACTGGAAGGATTAGCACCCGGAGAAAGAAAGCAGGTATTTCTATACAGGGACCGGGATGCCGTTCCGGAAGATTTAAATTTTGATGTCTGGATTGAAAAGATAAGAGAGGCTACACCAGGAGAACAGACGCTGGGATATCCATTAACCGGCGTGGCCGTTGAATGCGCTCCGGGTTGTACCTGTTATTATTAATAAATACATCATGCAAATTCATCTCCTCAGTGGTTTTTTAGGAAGCGGTAAAACTATGGCCATCCAGGCGGCCAGCCGGCTGCTGATTGAAAATGGAATGAAAACGGGCGTCGTCACCAATGATCAGGGCATCAGGCTGGTGGATGCGGTATTCTTTAACCACCTTGGAATTCCCGGCCGTCAGGTGACGAATGGTTGTTTTTGCTGCAATTATCAGGATCTGGATGACCAGATTCAATCGCTTTCAGAAACCGAACAACCGGATGTTATTTTTGCGGAGTCCGTAGGTTCTTGTACAGACATCATCGCCACCGTATTGAAACCGCTGCGCCGCTACAGGCCACAGTCGCGCATTACCCTGACCGTATTCGCAGACGCTTTACTGCTGCACATGCTGCTGGTAGACAGTATTGTGTTGTTTGACGAAAGCGTACGGTATATTTATGATAAGCAACTGGAAGAGGCGGGCATACTCATATTGAATAAAGTGGATCTTTTAAAACCGGATCAGCTGCTGGCGCTCAGAAGAGAAATGCACAAAAAATACGGGAATAAGATCCTGCATGAACAACACGTGGCCGATAAGGCAGGTATTGCCCGGTGGCTGCAACTGCTGGATCAGACAGATCCGGTGAGGGTTCCCCCTTCGCTGGAGATTGAATATCCGGTTTATGGCGCCGGTGAAGCCATGCTGGCCTGGTTTGATCAGGAAATGGAAATAGACAGTCCTTCCGGCGAAGCGAACCGGGGAGCCCTGAAGCTGATGCAGGATATATATCGGAAGATCAAGGCGCGGAGTTATCCCCTTGGCCATCTGAAATTTCTGTTTAACGGGGAGAAAAAAATCAGTTATGC